>NZ_DBPRYF010000032.1:0-76082 GCF_059755235.1 Sulfurisphaera sp. | reverse complement strand
AAAAGCTGATAACATCATTTCTTTTTAATGAACGGGTTTTACTCGTTCTCTGACTAAATGAATAGGGCAAAAATAAATGAGATAAAAATTTGAAAACTATTTAGCTTGAATTTGTTGCCTTTTTAATTCTTCAATTTGCTTTTCAAGCTCTTTAATCTTACTTTCTAGATCTGTAGTTGTTTGCTGAGGAGCCTCCGATTGCATTTTAGTAATTTCCATCTCCGCCTCTAACTGTCCCTTCTTAAATTCACCAGTAGCTCTTCCCAGAGATCTAAATATTTCTGGGATTTTAGATGAGCCGAAGAATACTACTAACACAACAATTACGAGGATTAAAATATCAGTCGCTGAGTCTATCATATTTATCATTTTAGATCTCTCTTAACGCTTATATAAACTTTACTTTATTCAAGCTTTGTAGAAATCCCTAGTAAACTGGTTATTTAGCGGGATTTTGTCAGTTTTATGGAAGATACAAAGATGACAAAATCCCTCGATGCCATAAGGTATATAGGTTGATCTAACAAGAATCTCATTGAGGATTTCTACAGAGCTTTTTTATTCAAACAATGCCTTACTTCCTCCAACCAAATACTTTCGGTTATAAATACATGATACACTTTTTGATTTGAGTATACAAGTACATCCGATATTGAGTATTGATAAAACCTATTTGACAGAAAATTACGATAGTATTCAACCTTCAATACCTTTTATTTATAAAATAAATTATGTGTGCTGAATAATTACATATTCATTACACAAAACCTTACAACTGAAAGCCTTGCTCTTTAGGTTGGGGAGGAGGTCAATGACTACTAACTGTGTAGTAAAATTTATTACTACATGAAATGTAATAAGAAATGTGAGTTGGGTTACAGTTTCCACAAAGGTTAAAAAAGAGTTATTGGAGAAAGCAAAAGAGTACGGGATAAATGTCTCTGAAGTTCTTAGGAAAGCTTTAGAGGAAGAGGTTAAAAAGAAAGAAGAGGATGAAGCGAGAAAAGCAGCAAAGGAATTAGCAGAAGCATTAAGAGAGAGTAACATAACAATAGAAGAGGTTGTAAAATCCATAAGAGAAGACAGGGATAATAGATGAGAAAGAGTAAAGAGTATGTATTGGACTCTAGCGCTATATACTCTTTAATTATAAACTTAGAAGATAAAGTAATAGACGTATTTAAAGAGAGTCTAACTTCAAGTTTGGCATTTTATGAGATAGGAAATATTCTATGGAAAAAGAAGCGAGAAGATCTAACTGATATGTTTATAAAAATTTTAAAATTCGTCGATGCTGAAGATGTTAAGCTAAACAAAGAAATTGTTAGTTTGAGTATTAACGAGAACTTAACTTATTATGATGCCACGTTTTTATACTTAAGCAAAAAATACGGAATTAAACTTGTTAGTGATGATAAAGACTTGCTAAGGAAGGGCGCAATTGCTAGCAGTGAAATTGTAGAGATATACAAAGACGAATAGACTTTAATCACGTGAATTTACACGGCTTTTTGGAATCTGGCTGACAAAATAAAAGCTTGTAGAATTTAAAGAACGAAGTTCTCTTCATTAAAATCTTTCAACCTAGGGAGGAAATGTTCTTCTTTCTAACTACCTAACCTATTAGGTCTACTCTTTTTAAAATTAAAGAAGGAACTTTTCTTATGATTAAAGTAAAAAGAGTTTATGAACCTATAGAGGGTGACGATGGCATAAGGATTATAGTAGATAGACTGTGGCCCAGAGGTGTAAAGAAAAATAAAGTTGACGTATGGTTAAAAGATATAGCACCCAGTGATGAGTTAAGGGAGTGGTATAACCACGACCCTGATAAATGGGAGGAGTTCAAAAAGAAGTACTTTGAAGAACTTGATAAGAACCCTAAGACAAGCATCTTACTTCAATTTGTCAAAAAAGGAGAAAATGTAACACTCCTTTACGCTTCTAGGTCGCCGTATAACAACGCGATAGCTTTGAAGGAGTACTTAGAAAAAAGATTATTAAAAGACGGTGAAAAGTTATAAGTGTGGTTAGCTCACCATTCGAAGTAACAATTCTCGTAGAGGATCATCCTTGTGAGGTAATGAAAGTTATATCAGCAACTGGTCTTGAAGCAAGCGTAGAACATGTAAAGCTAGGTGATAGTGTTACTGATCATGTAGTGCTTTTTAAGAAAGAGGTGAAAAGGGAAGAGTTAATAAAGCTAAAGTCTACGAGTTTGAAAGCACTGGGGCTGTTCCTAATATAACGATAAATTTATATACTCTTAATTAAAACTAATCATCTTGAGGTAAAGCTGTATGAAACTCCTCATGATGATGCGCGATGCGTGGAGGGAGGAGTTGACAGCAAAACCTCAAATGGGAGCCCCATGGCGTTGGGCTCGACTGAGCCCCATGCGGTGTGGTTGAAGCTGATGATCCCACACCTAGGGCTAACCCAGATCATGGATCGAAAGTATGTAAAGGTAACTAGAAATGACGTGGTCTGGGAAACGCTAACTGATAATAAAGTATGGGTTAGGACTAACGGATGTTCGGTTTGCAAAACACTATATACTTCTGATGTTGTTGTTGAAAAGATAAAAGTAGTTAAAGAAAGGACGGTTCTTTATACACTCCTTGTGCCCAATACAAGTTCACTAAAAGCATTTTTGTCTAACCTTACTAATCAAGGAGTAAAGGTCACTGTTCTAAACACTTCTGAGATTGATAGCAACGACTTAACAGAAAGACAGATGGAAATACTGAAGTTGGCTTATAAATTAGGATACTTTGAGGAAGATAGGAGGATAACTTTAACAGAATTGGCTGAGAAATTAGGTGTTTCAGCACCTACACTAGAGGAAATATTACGAAGAGCGTTAAAAAAGGTTGTTAAATACTACTTAGACAAAACTGAATAGGAATTGTTAAATAAAAATGATGAAAACATTATAACTTCTTCTTATAAAGATATAATGCAAAGAACGATCTTAGCAACTAGCTATTAATGTTTAAAGAAATTGATAAAATTGAAAAGAAAAAAAGGATAGATATTACTTTATTTATAATAACTATTTATAATAACTTATGTTCGTATAACGTTTTAGGAGTGAATGGCGTTATTTTCCATGAAATCTTGAACTGTTGGGCTGCTTGCATTAATTGATCCATATTTTCTACGTCCCATTGACATACTGCAGTTTTTGCATCCTCAGAAATGTCGACTCTCTCTAGTTTCATTCCTTTAGGAAGTTTTTTCTCCTTTGCCATGCTAGTAAGCTGGTTGAAGAAATTCATTACTGTATCTTTTTGACTATCTTCCCATTGATGTACTACGAATACTTTCATACTATATAATTTAGCGTAACCTATATTAATAGTTATCCATCGCAAGAGAAACTATCATTATGCACTTTTAATCTGAAAGACCTATGAGTAACTAAGACCTTTATGTTTTAAGATTTACCAATTAACTATTTGATAGAAGAAGAACGAAGGGAAACCCAAAAAGAAATCTACTTAACTAGTAGATTGCCCTATTCACCTTGTAGTCATGGTGGTTTTACATCTATTGCAGCTACTGGACATACGTTTACACAAGCCATACAGAATATACAAGCTTGTTCATTTACTGGATCTGCTTTCTTTTCAGATGCGGGGTGCCCGGGTGTATCATACCATTGGAATACGTTAACTGGACACGCATTTATACACGAACCATCAGCAATACATACATCGAAATCTACTCCAACTATTGTTCCATGTACACCAAGAACCTTAGGTGGATTTTCTGGACGATATATTTTATATCCTGCATGTTCTCCTACAACTGGTTTGCTTGTCCTATAGTTTGGGTCTATTCCCGTTTTCTCACCAATTTATCTTTCGTCATTTAAAGTTAAATAGTAGTAACCTAAACGGTAAGTCTAATTTTAATTTGTTTAGATGTTTAAATCCACTAAGATGTTAGGTCTTCATTTTATTTTATCCAAAAACAATGGTTATGCGGTGATAAATAATGATAACAACTCAAGTTCAAGTAAGAAGAGAGGAAGAAGAACTAAGGAGAAAGCTTCTTTATGTCAAAACATTAGAAGCTCCTATCGGTGGATCAACATTCTACTTCGATATTCCCTATAATCCATTGGCTTATGTGAGTGAAACCAACGGTGTACTTTATATTAATGGTTCTGCATACTGGGATTCAGAGTTATACATGCTAAAGGACTTGAAAGATGAGTTCATAGAACAAGTAGAAGAGCTAGCAAAAGCTACTAACAAAAGGGTAGTAAAAAGTGAGGATGTTTTCATAGAATGTGATAAGAAGAAAGACATTGAAAAAAGAAAGTTCTACGTACTATTAGACGACAAAATTGAAATCGGTTTCTACTATAACTTATACTTCCCCAACAGAAAAAGGAATGAAATAATTGAAATAGTACCTTACTATAAACAATATTAGTGAAGTCTTGTGTTAGGAACCGTCTTAACATTGGATCACAGAAGGCTTGAGGAACTAATAAATGATTTCATTCAAAACCCTACTCCTTCTCTTTTAGAGGAAATAAGAAGGGCTTATGTTAATCATATTTATTGGGAAGAGGAGTTTCTGTTCAAGAAGATTAACAATACATCTCTTTTAGCAATCATAAAAGGATTAGAAGGGGAGCATGCAAGTATGTGGGCACTGATAGATCAAGTTAAGGAGTTTTTAGATGCTAATGATGTTGAAAATGCAAAAAAGAGGATTGGTGGATTTATGAGGGTACTGTTAGGGCATGATAAAACTGAGGAGGGGAGCGTGTACCCGGAGTTAGACACATTAGAGGAGGAAGAACAAGCTAAGTTGATGCTAGAGGAAGTGAAGTTAGCTGTAGTTCCCTTAGATTGGAGATGTAAATTATGCAAAAAACCATAAACTGAAAGACAACATCTATCATGAAAGACTATCATTTAAGGTAAGTTGCTATGGAATTTATTTTTTATTTATACTCTTCTGATTTAAAAATTCACTTAGGATCTAATAACTGAAATGATAGACGTAAATGCCTTAAGAAATAGTGAGTATAGTAGAAGATAAATAATTTGTCGTTTTTCTCTTTTCCTTACCTTCATAATATTAGAAGCAAGAAGACTATGATGAAGTAAAGTAGGGTAACTACTACACTCTCTATTAACCCCATTTTTCTATCGTATAACACATACAAGGCTAAGAACGTTGTTGCAATAGCTGAAATAAACTCTTTAGGATACTCCCTAACCATTACCCCTTCGAAATTGAACATTCCTATAACTCCTATTAATATTGTCATATTCTCTATCTTACTTCCTATGAAACTTAGCAAGGATAGTGTAAAGTTCTCCGGGGAATGTAACACGAGCCTAAAAGCTGATATTTTTTCTCCAAGCTCAGCAGCTATCGGCGAAATTAAAAGCGAAATCAGTGCTGGGTCAGCTCCTAAAGCATGTCCTATACCCTCAATGGTATAAACGAACCTATGACCGAATATCACCATCAATAACGTACCTATCAAGAGAAAGGTAATATACTTAGGCATTGAAACTTCTTCAACCTCATTTTCTGTTGAGAACTTTTTATATTCCTTATACCTTTCCCAAACGTACAAGAAATATAAGGTGAAAATTATTACTCCAGTTACAGGGTTTAAAATTCCTATAAGATAGAGTATTATTAATGCTATATTTGAGATCAGCAAATGCCTCTCTTCTATCTTATACTCACCAGTTATTACTCCCGGCTTCTTCCACTTTAAGATTTGTAAAATACCTACCATACCAATCCCAAAAGTAAACAGTACAACGTTAGCACCCAAAGCTGAGCCTATTGCTATATCTGGCTTATTTGCTAGTGTTGCTATTAAAACAAATATTGTCTCTGGTAAAGCTGTTGCTAGTCCCACTATTATACCACCAGTAAACCCTTTGCCTAGCCTACCAGCTAAGCCTTCAGCCGAAAGGGATATTAATTCAGCCGAAAGAAACAGCGCAACAAAGTCCATGATGAATTCCACAGGCAATGGAAGAAGTGGAAGTTCGAAAGGGTTGAATTCCATTTAAGTTCAGTATTTCAATCTGGCCATATAAAGCTGTTGCAAAAACTTACTTTACCGCTCTATCTACACTTCTTAAACAGATCTTTATAAAATGACTTTAACGATTTTCCAGATATGGATTGTTGATAGTGAACATTAAACCGAAAAAATTTACTTTCGAATTTTTATAATTCTATTGAATTAAAGACTTAAAAATTTAGAGAGAACGGACGTAAAAATTAGCAGAGCTATGAACAATACATCTTTTTTAGCACCTCTCCTGCCTAACTTCGCAACATCCTTCATTGAAGCCAATTTATTACCAGGGAAGAAAAAGCGTGACGATGGTTCAATTACAGTTAGTAGCATCAACGGCAATGAACTTTTCATAGTAAGTAAAATCAAAATTGCGAGAGATGCAAGCCATGATAATTGCACAACCCTTCTGTCTAGTTTTCTAATAGGAAGCTTATACTCTACATATAATGCTCCACACAAGATGTAAAGTAACCAATAAACTGATGGCAGTACTAAACTGTTATTAACGAAACCTAGCCACGCAAATGACAGTGAGGATATGAACGCGGTACCTAAAACATTTCCTAGCATTAAATTCCTTTTCCAGTAAGATAAGAGCGTTAGAACTAGCAGGATAAGGGGTATCATGAGATATATACTAATCACAAAGAGATATGGTATTGCAAGTAAGGCTGATAGTACAATCTCTTTAGCTCTTATCCTAAAACTCATTAAAGATGGTTGCAAATAGTCAGCTACAATTAACGTTAATAGGGCTATAGGAAGTAAAACTAAAGCCCTTACTAAGTTTATTCCTAAGAATGGAATTAATGAGACTATATAGCTAAATATTCCTACAGAATATAAACCGTGATTTTTAAGTACTCTTCTCATTTCTATTTACCTCCGTTAATCACTTTATAAGGTAAGATATGCTTTCTATACTTTCTGTGATAAAGTTTCTTTTCTTCAAAATAGATTCTTTCCTTAATATAATTAGAAGTGATTGAGTTCTTTTGATCACAAATTCTGACCCAGATGAAGGTTCTGAGGGCATTATGAGTGAAGGTAATTTCATAAATGTAGCTTATTTTTATGAAGATTTATAACTGACACCTAAATCATTAGGGTTCTTATTGAGACTTATATTTAAATCAAAAACTTACTAGAACGAGATTAACCAAGACTGACACCAATTAAAAACTTTGGTAAAATTGTCATGAAACAAGTTTTTCTCTCAACTACTAATGAGTTGATAAAGAAGATTGATTTAGCGCTAAATAGTCACAGTGTTAGAAGATAAAGAGAAGGGAAATATAAAATGTTAAATGAGAAGGGAAACTGTCTAAACAAGATTTTCTAATTATTATAGTAAATGATTTAAATATCGAAATTATCTTTTTACATATATGAATGCATTCGAACTAATAAGAAAAGATCTGGCAGGTATTAATCAGCAAATCTTAAATCACCCTATACTTAAAGTTGCTGAGGAAGGAAAATTAAGGAGAAAAACTATAGAAGCTATAGTAGTTAACGAATGGTATATTGTTAATCATGATGTGAGGTCTATTGCAATTGGCTTTTCAAGGAGTAGCTTAAATGAACTGGATTTGTTCAAAGCTTTTTTGGACGGGGATTACAAAGCACTGAAAGAATTAGAAAAGCTTATGAAAGAGTTAAACTTAGAAATTAAAGATCCCTTGTTGTGCAATATATCCCCTCAAGCAGTTAGTTATACACATTATCTTTCATGGTTAGCTAACTACGTAGAACCATCTGAGTTTCTATTTGCTTTAATCGTAAATGTCCCGGTTTGGGCAAATGTAGTTACAAAAATTGGAGACCTTTTGAAAGAGAAGTACTGGATTAAGGAAACTGGTTTCTTTGACTCATTTAAAGGATCTTACGAAGAGTTAGAGAAGAGAATTTCCTCTTTAGTTAACGAGAGACAAATTGAGAGACTTAAAACTATTAGCTTCACTATCCAAGCATATGAAAAGGCATTTTGGGATGAAATGTATAATATAAACAGTAATGAGACTTATAGTGCTTAGACAAATAGAACAGTAATCTTACTTTTCTCGCCAAGGAAATTTTTCAAGGTCTTCAGCTTAGATTCTTAACCAGTTAGGGAACTTAGCACTTTTCAAATTACATGTTCATAGATGTATCATCGGATCTGTGTACTCCAATTAATATTATTAGGTTGACATTAGTCACGTTATAGCTAGTATTACCACTTTGTTTTCCGTAAAGGTTTTTTATTTGTAGTAAAATATCAGAGATGGGCAGGGAAAAATGATGAGGAATCAAGCCTCTGAACCATGATGAGGCGGATATCCTCTAATTTCCCTGCCTTCGTTATAAATTATCATTTTTCCTATTTAAATTTTTTGACCATCCCAAGTTACTAAAAATTCCATTTGGATAAACTTCAATGTTTCAAGATTAATTACCATCTTTGTTATTTTACATTAAAATAACTGAAACTCTTCTCTTTTCATATACATTATGAAGTCCTTTAATTGTGCTTATCCTAACGCCTGGTAGCTTGGCTTCAGCTTCTCTTTTTCAATTCTCCATTAGTTTCTCTTGTGTTACTCCTCGTAGTTTCATTTTAAATCAAAAGGAATAACACGAATATATTAGCATAACTTATTTATAATCAATTTTAAAGTAATTTATTATATTATTTTACAACTGTCTCCTCTCAAATCCATAAAGTACTGAAAAGTTCGATACTAGACCTAAAGCAAGAATTAAATGAATAACAGAAAGTATTGGGTTTCCATTAGTATAAATAAAATAACCGAGAATACCAGTTACCACGAGAAGTCCTAAGTTGCCTATAAGCATTCTCTTTTCAATCCTGCTCTTCACTTTCCTATATCCAAAAATTATAATTAAGAGGATTAATAGCGGAATTAAAACGTGAAAAGTAAGTAGTAAAGACGAAATACCATAAAATATCATTAAGTTTCCTACAATTATCTGGAGAATTGATAGACCAGCTCCAATAAACCATAGCTGACCTTTCATAATAATAAGTTGGAAAGGACTTTCAAATTCTTTTCTGAACCCTAATCTTGTTATCTTTCATAATGGAAGAGATAGTATCTTACCTTAACAACAGAGAAAATATTTAGAGGATCTAATCCCGAAATGTCTACTTTACTAAGAATGCACATTCAACAAGCGGATGTAATTAAAAATAGTATTTGAATTTATTTCTATTCATTTACTAAAGTGGTCTCTGAGAGACCAGTTTTACGATAAAAGTGGTCTTCCAAAGACTTTTATTTTTCATCGCAAAATAATAGGTTAATGGAGGACAAAATTAAAAGCTTCATAGCAGAATGGTTAAGTTCTCAGTTACCTAGAGTAATAGAAAGGGACTTCTCGTTGCCTTTAGATAAAGATTACATAGTTACGGTTACTGGAGGAAGAAGAAATGGCAAAACTTTTCTTCTTTTTCCAAACAATTTCTCAAATTATAAAAAGGGGATTAGCCTCCTGGGACGAAATACTGTATCTTGATTTCGAGGATTATAGGTTAAAGGGACTATCAGTCGAAGACCTTGATAAGGTGCTTATATCTTTCGTTGAACTCACTGGAAAGCAACCAAAGTATATTTTCCTAGACGAAGTCCAAAACGTTAAGAATTACGGTAGCTGGTTCAGAAAGAGGTTAAACGCCAGAGTATTCCTTTCAGGCTCAACTTTAGAATTAACTCCCAAGAAAATTGCAGAGGAGTTAAGAGGTCGAAGCGTGAATTACGAGGTTTATCCCTTGTCTTTTAAGGAATTCCTCAGATTCAAGGGCTTTTCTTATAACCCATTAATGGATTATACAGTTGAGAGGGGGAAAATTCTTTCACTTCTGAGAGAGTACCTATACTATGGTGCCTATCCAGCTGTTGTATTAGAAGAGAAGGAAGAAGATAAGATAAGGTTGCTGAGGTCTTATTTTGATTCTGTAATTGTAAGAGATTTGGAGATGGTTAAACCTAACGTTGCGGAGATTTTCTTAAGGTTCATAATTGAAAATTATGCTAATCCAATAAGCATAAATAAGGTTTACAACTACTTAAGGGGATTGGGAATTCAGATAGGCAAGGAAACTGTTATAGAACTATTCGAAAGAGGCAAAGAAACATATTTCCTCTTTATGGTTGAGGAGTTTGAGAAAAGTGAAAGGAAAAGAAAGGTAAACCCAAAGAAGCTGTACGTAATTGACACTGGTTATTCATTAGTATTAGGGAATGAGTTTTCAGTATCGAGGGCAATGGAAAACGCAGTATTTTTAGAGCTACTGAGAAGAGGATATAGGGAGACATTTTATTGGAAAGGTGAAAAGGAAGTCGACTTTGTACTATCTAACAACTTTAAACCAATTGCTCTCATTCAAGTGACTTATGCTACTGATAAATTGAATGAGAGGGAAATTGAGGGAATGATAGAAGCTAAAGAGCAACTAAAGACTGATGAAAATTTGATCATAACTTGGGACTATGAGGGAGAAATTGAAGGGATTAAGATAATACCACTCTGGAAGTGGTTACTGAAATGATATGGTAAAAAGACAAAGGATTGATTTCAGTTTCCATCTTTTGATGCTATAGCATATATATGTGACTTGAAATTTAAGCTATTAGTTATTCAGACCTTCAAGTAAGTTAACGACCTATCTCAATTTTCTAACCGTAGTCTTTGCCCCCTAGGTAGCTTTCTAAAGACTACGAGAGAATTGATAAACCAACTTTATAAACATTAAGAAAGTGATTTAATTCTTTTCTGCTTTATCCCAACTCCTCTTAGGTGAAAGTCCTTTAACCTTGAAACCAAAATCCCTATAAACATAAGTGAGATACCGAAAATCTGAATAGAAAGTGGGGGATTCCCAAATATTGCAAACTCTATCACTGTAGTTAATATTGGTACCGAAAAACTCAGCACCGTTACTTTGGATACTTTCTCGACCTTCAGCATTAAGTTCCACAAGAAGAAGGCTATTGCTCCTCCTAGAGTTGAGGTATAAAGGATACCGTATAGGAACTGTGAATTAAAGTCGATTTTATAATCTAAGGGTAATAGCAAGGCTAATAAGGCACTTCCTAATACAAATTGACTGGCGTTTATTGCCAATGGATCGTAATCCTTTAACTTCCTGTAAAATGTCGAAAATAAAGCCCAAAAGACCGCATTGATAATTGTTAGTACCGCTCCAAACAGCGTAAAACCGTGTATTAATGGTAAACCGTAAAGTACTACACCAGAGAATCCTACTACCACACCTAGAATCTCCAAGTTGGTTACCCTTTCAGAAAGGACAAAAAATGAAATTGGTATTGAGAAAAGAGGCATGGTATAGCTAAGGACTGCTGATTCTGCAGGGCTTACATAAATCAAACCATAAGCCCACAAGATTGATGAAGTAACTGTGTAGATTGAAAGTTGAAGAACGTCCTTATTAAAGATTATTTTTCTTGTCAAAGAAAGAAAAATGGCTGAGGAAATTAAATATCTAATTAAGTTAAATGTGATAGGGGAAGAGTTAAGGACTGATTCTTGAGCAAAGTAATAGTTGAAAGAGGATATGAGAACATAAAGTATTGCGTATTTCAGTATCTTCACGATGCTAACTAATCCGTTGTACCTTTAAAGTTATCTAATAAAAAGAAAGTGGCGATAGACCTTTAATTGTAAATGTGAAATCATGTTAATCTTGAAAAAAGCCTCTGGCGTTATAAAAACATAGAATTATTTAGTTATTGTATATAGGAAGTAAACTTGAACTTTACCTGGTTTTAGTAGTTGTAATTTCGAATTCAAGTTTGATTTGTTTTAAAGATCTTTGACATTGATTTATTACACGAATTAGGTTCAACTATAACTTGGTATGTAATTCCGATAAACAAAAGCTTATCTTAGTTTAAGCACATCTTCAGCAGCTTTAACAACCCCTAGCTTATCTGGAGTGTCATCATGAAAAGAGTAAATTCCTTCTTCATCTTTTTTCAAGAAATCTAGGTCAACTAACTTGTTTAACATTTCATAAACTCTGCCTTTTGGAATTTCTTCTCCCAGAAGGGTACTAGCAACTTTAACAATTTCATGTAATTTTCCTTTTCCTCCAAGTCTGTCTATTGCTAGAATTATAGCTGAATACCTTAAGGGAGATTGGGAGTACTTAATGAAGTTTATAGTCTCATCTTTTACTTCCTCAACAGCTTTTCTGACTATTTCCTCAATTTCAACCTTTAAACCATGTTTTGCAGAAAATGAATACTCAGAACCAAATAGCGTCAACCAACCTGGTATTCCATCTAACTTTTTCACAGCTTCTTCAATTACACTCTCATCAACCTTTATCTTTTCCTCTTCAAATCCTTTTGAGAGAAAGTCCCTACTTTGACTCTTAGTAAACCTAGATAGCTCAATCTTTCTAATGTACCTACCGAAAAATGGTTCACTATATTCAACATCTTTTAACGTCTTCTCAACCAATCTGATCACACTTCCGGTAAATATTGTAACTGTACTTGTACAATTATCATACAAGTCGTGAAAAAGAGAAGGAAAATTAATTCCGACTACTTTAGAAAGTTCTTGAGCTTCATCCAAAACGATAACAAGCTTCTTTTTATTATCTTTTGCTAATGATTCAAGTTGAGACAAAATATATATAACATCTTGTCCCCTAACCTTTTTTAGCTTTACTTTTACCTTATTTAGTTCAATTTCATCAATGCCAAGTATATTGCTTATCACTCTTGACGCCTTACCCAGAAAAGTATAATTTTTAATTGCGTCGTTAACGGCTTGTAACAGCAGAAATAGAAATTCTTCCTTACCGTATTGCTTTTTCGCAGGACTATACATTCTGACAAGGTCGACTCTTACTCTCACACTTCCGCTTTCATTAACCGCAACATTTACAACACTTGTTTTCCCAATTCTTCTCATACCAAGTACCGAAACCCATTCACCCCTGGAGACGCTGTCTTTTATTATCTCAATCTCTTTCTCTCTGTCGTATAAATCCCTTCTACTCTCCTTAGGTCTGGTACTAAATAACAAAGTTCCGGCACCGGGATAATTTCGGCACCGGAACATAAAAATTTCACTTAAACAGGAAACTCCATATTGCTGGACTACCTATATAATGGTCTAAGTAGAACATCTCTGGTTTTCCACTAAATCCATTAATCCTTGATGGCTGATCCCAAACATAACCAATTCTGACTAAGTTATCCCATTCCTTTTTGCACATGTTTAAAGCGTCTGTAATCCCTTTCTTGTAAGCTAACCAGCAAATAGCAAAAGTCATTCTTGGCCAAGAAGAGTGAGTTTGAACAGAAGTCGTTACAATTTTCCCATTCTCTTTAACTAAGTTAGGAACGCAGTAAGGCGAAGCGTTGCCATTTATTTTTATAATACTCTGCAACGCTTTCTTTATCATTTCCTCATTTACGATACTTTCTAAGCCTAAAAATTGAGTCCACCATTCGCCAAAAACTTGTGCAGTAAAACATGAATCTTCTCCTTCCCAAGCTATAAAGTAGTCTCCATTAAACATCTTCTTAAAACTCTCCCTTGCTTCCTTAATTTTCTCTTCCATCGTCTTAACTGTCTCTTTGTCTCCCATTAACTTAGCTATTTCCCTCATCGCAATCAAAGAGGCTATAAAAAGAGATGAGGTATAACTGTCATGTCCCTTAATTATTGTGGAGTCAAATGCATTATCCATTTCACCCTCGAGAACTGGAAGGCCGTCCTTACATTGATTTAACTCCCATTTCATTACTTTCATTAACAAGGGGTAAGTATCTTTCAAGAAATTTAAGTCGTTAGTCATTTTGTAGTAACGATAAACCAACAGAATAAAAGTAGGGTTGGTATCTTTCCACTTAGGAGGAGATGTAGTTCCATCTGAAGGAGAATCTAAAGAGCTATAACCTAAGTCATGTGGGACATAATCGTCTTCTCTAATGTAACTCCTAAGTAAAGTGAGGAAAGACTTTTCAAGTTCTGGGTAAAACAAGATGACTGGAAGTGAGCCAAACTCGTAGCAAGTTGCTATGGTGCTTACAAAAGGGAAAGCTTGAGGTGCTTCATATATCCCAAATCTACCTTTCTCATCCAGTATTGTATTGGAAGATAATATATAGGCGCTATTTATTATAGCGTCCTTTAACCATCCCTCAACGTTAACTTCGTGAAACTTCTTTGTTTTTTCCTTTAACGCGTCAAAGTTTTCCATAAAATACTGGGCAACTTCAAAAGAGTCACGAAAGAAATTCTCATAGTAATGACCGTAAGGATAATACAAATGCTTGCCGTTAAAGTACCATGCAAATACGTATTTAATCTCTTCCCCATCACGATAATCCGAAATTATTATGCTTGCCGGATCATCTCTATAACCAGTCACTTCGTGAGGATCGTCATTTATCTTTTCATCATTGTTAAGTTTTAACCACGGATCATCATTTTCATAGGGAGAAATCCAGAAGTTAGAAGTTTCTGATGGCTTTTTCTTAAGATTATATTGAGTGATAATGAGGTCGGCATGGTCGCTTACAAAAGTCGTATTCCCCTTAGCTGGGTCGTAATCGTTCGCTTTCACATTTTTATGAACAACTCCGTTTTTCACTTTCTCGTTAACTCTACCAATGTTCACACTGCCTACAATGTTAGGGAATGTGACGGCTACTACACCGTTACTTCCTTTAACCTTTAGACTAAATCCAATAGCGGGTAAAGAGGAGTTCCTAAGATCCCGGGGAATTATCGGTGAAAAAGCTTCTAGATTAATCTCAATTCTCTCATTCTTCCCTCTTATCGTTACAAAAGGGTACATCCCTTCGTAAATCAAATCACCTCTAAACTCAGAAAGTCTGTATAGTCCGGAGTCCCTTTGAAACAGAAATCCTCCTCTTTTCTCTCCTTCTGGTTTAATGAAAATGTGGAAACCTCGTAGTATTTTGATTGGTTTAGTGTAATTGTTTGAAATTGTTACATTTATTATTTTAATTCTGTTATCTATTTCTAGTTTTCCTGCTCCTATTCCTCCTAGCGGAACACCTGCAACAAGTCTGTCCTTATCAGTATAAGTAACCATGATTTATCAATCAAAGAATCTGTAAATAAACATTTAGGCAAGATATAAGAGAGATTCAAAAGGTAGTTCTTAAATCACCTAACAAGCTCGACAAAAATTTTATCTTTAATTAGCCCCGATTTTCAGTACTGGCACAAGATGTAGAAAATGGAATTGTGTACAGGGTTTATAGGGAGAGGAATTATTTTGAAAGAGAAAATAATAAACTCTAAAAATTTTCTTGAGATGCTAAAGGATGAAAATAAAGCAGTGAGGTCTTTAACATGGTATGTTACTTTACCGCTTCTTTTAGGAAAGATAATAAATTTAGATGAGGTTCTTGAGTATTTACCTTATCTCTACGATTTAATAATTTTTGATTTTCATGATAGTGCAATAGAGGTATTAGAAGATTCAAACTAAAATGCAAATAGTAAGTCCCCTTATTCTACTTAGAACAATTTGCACACTCATTTCGCTTAACTTGAAATTATCCAAAGTTATAAATAATACATTAATTATCTCAGCGTGCTGTTAGATGTTAAACAACTCAGACTCTTGTAAAGCAATGTTTTTATTCTTCCATCTCAATTTTTTACTATGCCTAAAGAATTAACTCCAATAGAGCAATTACAGCTACTTCTCCCAGGCTATAGAGGATATAAAGCTAAAGATTTAGTTAGGCAGGATGATTTCCTCGTTAGGAAGGCAGTTGTTGACAGACTAGAGCAAGCAATTAGGATTATATCAGAGAAGGAGAGTTACGTGGCTTCAATAGATCCATTTTCACCTCAACTCAAGACTATGGAGTTCTTAATCTCTAAAATGAGGGAATTAATTTCTAACATAATGTCAAGCCAAGGTGGGGGTGCTGATATCTACGCTAGATGGAAAATAAATACTGAGGAATTAGATCAGATTGTGGCTCATGACTCGCAAATGATCAACATAGCGTCTCAAGTTGTGGAGCTAGCTAAAAGCGAAAGACTAGAAGATATTACCCCCTTATTGAATCAATTGAGGAACATATTTTACGATAGGATGAAGTTGTTCTATCCCCCAGAGCTAAGAACTTGAGGAAAAAGTTTAAATATTTAAAAACTTATTTTTTCATAATGTCTATAACCGTTAGAGGTCAAGTTATTTCAACTGAGAGAGAAGATGGAGCAAGTTACATGAGTGCTGACACAATAATTTTCAAGTATCCAAGAGAAGCAATCACTTCAAAATCACTAATCATTGTTCAACCAACAGAAAGAGCAATAGTAGTGGTGCAAGGACAAATAGTTGCTGATTTACCACCCGGAAGCCACAACATTCAGACACCCGGAAATCCAGTTTCAGCTTTTCTGTCTAAGTTCAGATACAATCAGTTGCCTTACGATACAGTAGTATATTTTGTCTCTACAACTAGGCATGAAGTTAGAGTAGCTGGTATAAGCCAGACCGACGACTTAGTCCCACTCGAGTATGAAACAGCTATTTACTTCAGGGTTCAAAACCCTGGAGCCCTCGTTACTAATGTGCAGTTTGGCTCATTATTCTTCAAAGATGCTGATCTAGCTCATTATATTTCTCCAATTGTAGACCAAGAGGTAAGCTCAGTCCTAAACCGCGTTCAATTAACAGATGTCTACAAGAAATTTACTGATATTTCGACTGCCGTAACAGCAGCTTTAAAGCAGTTCTTAGCGGAAATAGGAGTTGAGCTCATCTCAGTGAGGATAACCAGACTGTTACCGCAAGACCCAGAGTTGAGAAGAATTATTCAGCTGAGAGATTTAGGAATACCTTTAGTAGATGCCGTTAGAGTGGGATTAGCTAGAATATTGGCTGAACAACAAAACCCAGCAGCAGTCAATATGGCTATAGGAGTGCCTTACTTTCCTAATCTGTCAACAATCGTTAACTTGCCCGACGGTCTGATAAGGGTGAGTGCTCCTAGTCTAGGTAAAGAGGGACAAGGTGTGGGACAGAGTAGTGGCGGGACGTAAACCAGAATAAGTTATTAACTATTTTTAATGTTTAAAAATTCAAGCAGATGTATCAGTATATTTAAGATATTCTCTTTGCTATATCAAAGAATTTTATTTTTATCCTTCTACGTTCTTTTTAGAATAACTTCTTTATTTAGTATGTCTGTTCCTAGAGGATTTTTTTAGCTTCTTTAGGATGCTTTAGGATAATCATCAGCTTCACTATAGTTGCTTCCTCTAGGGACTTCCGCCTCTCGTGTAAATTATCCGCAGTCACTATGGGAACATAGGTTACTTTCGTCCCCAACGGCACGGGGGATACATCTAGTTTATCCTCACCTAGGCTTGGAGCAGTGCTCCCATCGCCCAGTCGAGACAAAATGTTGTAGACTGCTACTACATCTCTATGCCATATTTCGCACCACCAATTTTACAATTAAAAACCTCGCTCTTCAGATTGGGGATGATATAAGAGATAACTTTATAAAGCTTTTCTGTCAATCGATATCTGTAAGTCGGCCATGGGGAGCAACTCTCAAGCGACTACCTTTAAAAGTGACTCATCCATTCTCTCCTATTCTATGTTTCCCATGGCCGACTCCTCCCAAGACGAGCCAGAAATAGTTAGGACAAGTGTGGTCAAACTTCTACCAAACAAATGTGCTGAAGCTAAATTAAAGGCTCTGTGCAGTTTAGCGTCAAAGTTGTGGAACGAAGTCACTTATGCTAGAAGGATGCAGTTTTTCAGCGGTAAAACTGTTGATTTCAAAGGGACTTATACGCAGTTTTATAAAGAATACAATGAATTAATAGGAGGTGCTACAGTCCAAGCAATTATTAGAAAAAACAATAAGGCTTGGAATGACTTCTTCAAAGAGCTAAAAGTGAAGAAATATGGTAATTTACCTGTTTTTATAAAAAGAGTTAATCCTCCAGGTTATAAAAAGAGAGGGAAAAGTAGGAAACTGTGGGTTGTGATAAGGAATGATCAGTATAAGATAAAGGGGAACAAAATTGTCATTAAGTGGTTGGGGGCGATTGGTAGAATAGAAGTAGAATATACTGGTTTAATCCACTTAAAAGGTAAGCAAGGGCAAATGGAGATTCATTATGACCCAGATACTAAAACATGGTCTGCCCATATAGCCTACACTGTTACGGAGAAAGCTGTTAGAGGAGAATGGAGAAAAGTCCCACAAAAACCAAAAGGTAACTTGAGAGCTGGAATAGACCTAGGTGTTAATAATCTGATGGCTATGTATGTAGAAGATGGTTCTTCAGCTTTGGTTAATGGTAGGCCAATAAAGTCAATTATTCATTATGTTAGAGAAGAAACTTCTGGTTATCAAAGTAAAATAAATAAACTCGGTATTAAAACAACACGAATGCTTAGACTTCGCTTCAAAAAAGGGAAAAGACAAGCCAAGAGTTATATAGACACATGGATTAGAAGAGCAGTTGAATGGTTGTACGATAAAGGTGTTTCAACTATCTACGTAGGTCATCCTAAATATATAGCACAACAGAAGGGGAACTTTAACGTTACTAATGTCTGGAGCTATAAGCAAATCATAGACAGAATAAAAGAAGTTGCAGAGGAGTATGGAATGAAAGTTGAAGAAGTTAATGAGTCCTACACTTCTTCAATTTGCCCAATTCACGGAGATTCATGCGGAAAGAGAATAGTTAGAGGTCTGTTCAAGTGCTTCAAGTTAAACAAAGTATTTAACGCTGATATAGTTGGTGCTTTCAACATTTTGAGAAAAGCCATAACCCCGAGTCCTCGGAAGAGGATAGGGGTAACGGGGGCGAAACCGTCCCCAGGGCTGAATCCAAGTGTAGCCCTAAACCTCTCCGCCCTAATGGCTCCGAGAACCCTCGTCCTTTAGAGTGGGGAGGAGGTCAGTTCCCGAATTTGTCAACCATCGTTAGCTTACCAAAGGGTCTAGTAAAGGTAACTACACCAAAGATAAGCAAGGAGAGTCAAGGTAACGAGAATGATTAATAATAAATAGATAAGATACTAAAAAATAAATGTATTATTATAACTAGGAAATTTCCTTCTCCAAGGGAAGTAATATTTTTTAAGAAGATAAACATATTTTATTAATGACTCAAGATGGAGCCCAGCAACAGTAGGATACTAGCTTATGATATAGGTACGGCAATAGGCTATTCCTTCATTCTCACAGTGATAATGGCTGTCATCTCTCTAATAGTCAAAGGTTTCTATCCTCCAAGTCCTTTTGAAACTAATCCAATAGAAGCATTATTCGTTTCTCCCGCGGAAGGAATAATTCAATTTCTAATCTTAGCACTTTTTATTGCATTTACACTTCCAGCTAGGACAACCCTAGAAAGATTTTCACTGATAAGGGTAAGAAAAATTGCAATCTATACTGGAATTGGATATTTGATATTTTCTCTACTACCATATGCTTTTATCGTCCCATATCCACAGACTTATGTAGGTCTGGTCATTGCATATAATGTGTTAAACGGAGTAGTTGGAGGTTTTCTAAGTATTTATATTTAACTAGATGAAATTTTTTAACTGACAGTTGAATAAATACAGCTTTAATATTGTTTTATCTTCTTAGTCAGCTAGATAACCAACGTTTAGTTCTTGAGGTCTATAAGAAAGATTTGTAATTTAAAATCGAAGTGATTTCATCTCCCTTAACTCTAGTTTACTTAATCACTATAACTATTTTCCTAATACAATATATAAATATATATCTTTTTTTAACTTTTCCAATAATTACCACAAAGGTACAAGAATAGTAAGAGATAAAATAGAAAAGCTGTGAGTAACTATTTAATTCAAGTAAAAACGATAGACTTTTTTAATTTACAACTGAAAGCATCGAGAACGGGAGGATGTCGAAGTGTACCTAAACATCTACTTGTTTATTTATACATTCCTATCAGAATATT
Source organism: Sulfurisphaera sp. (assembly GCF_059755235.1). Taxonomy (NCBI): domain Archaea; kingdom Thermoproteati; phylum Thermoproteota; class Thermoprotei; order Sulfolobales; family Sulfolobaceae; genus Sulfurisphaera; species Sulfurisphaera sp. The sequence continues at coordinate 56,008 of NZ_DBPRYF010000032.1, read as the reverse complement.
TTTAGTTAAAACAATTGTAATAAAAAAAGACAAATAGTAGGACGTAAATTGTAATTACTAATACCTAGACTGTTTCATTTTACCACGTTGAAAAACTAAAAAGTTTTAGTGCAAATATCAAAAATGCTTATAAACTATTTAGAGATAAATGGCTTAAGATGAAAAATCAAATTCCCTCCTACAAAGGAATCTTTAAGTTAAGCATAATATTATTTACATTTTTCATTATCGTTTTAGCAACTCATTCATTTGCTCAAACATCAACAAACACTTCTGCAGCAATACAAAGTTTAAATCAAAGTATCTTAGCGTTAGAAAATCACACTGCTGACTATCCGTCTGCTGCAGTACCCAGTTGGGATCGGGTCAAGAGCTTACTTCCGCATATTTCTCGTTACTTCTAAATACGAGATAGCATCTTCAGCACAGCTCCCCTCATCCCCTCATTTTTCTTTCCCTGCTCCGTCGGGTTTCATCCTTCACTGCAGGGGCTTTCAGGAGAGACCCAAGGCTCCCCACATTCTCTTGTAGATGTTCAAGGATGCGTTCTTGTCCCTATCCACGATGAATCCGCATTTTGGGCAAACACCTAGTCTGCCGTAGAACACCAACTCAGTTCCACATCTATAACACAACTTGGATGTACCTCTAGGGTCTATAAAGACGACGGGAACGTTATATTCTATTGCCTTAGTTATTATAGCATTCTGAAGTGTGCGGTAATCTAAGTATAACGTCTTCCATCTATTCTGCTTGCTCATGCTCCTCAACTACTCTATTAAACCAGTTAGTTCTTCTAACGTGATAGCATTTTTCTTTTTCAACGCAAACAAAACAAGCCCTTTGGCAAACTTCCTAGATCCGTCTATGACAATATTTTTAGCTCTTCTGTGAAGTTCTCTCACTCTGTTTAATATTCTTTTGTTGTACCTCCACCTCTTTGGATATTTTTTCTGAATCTCTTCAGCTTTAGCCCTTAATGATAAAGCTTTAACGAATGGAGTATCTTCTCTCCTTACTTTTTTACCGTCGTAATAAACCAACTTTACTAGGTTAACATCAAGTCCTATGACACCTAGCGGAAAATACGGTTTATACTCAACTTCGAAAACTATGCTAACATAGAACTTTCCGTTGCGGTATGACACAAAAACTTCTTTCCATTTGTATTTCTGAAATTTCTTTATGTACTCCTTTCTGTGCTTTAGTTTCAGTAAGAACCATTTACCTTTGCTCTTAAAAATTACTCTGACTTCTCCTCTTTTCAGATCGACTCTGGCGTCTTGATTGTCAAATTCAGCAGTTAATCTTTTCAGTATTGGCACATGTGAAGCTCCATTCTTTATTGCCTCCTTCACAATTTTCCCTGCCTTGATGTACATATTCCTTGCTACATGAGCTCTATAACCTTTCTCTTCTGTCAATCTGTCGTAGAACATTGCGTGTAATTGACTCTTGCCTGGCACATCTTTCAAGTCCCACAGCTCGTCCACAAGTTTCTGCATATTATAACGGTACTCCACTAATTCCCATAGCAGTTCCTCTCTTTCTTTCGTCTCTACCTCAGCTCTTAACGCTAACCTATACTTCTCACCCATCCCCTCCTCTGAGGGGATAAACGGGTTCATCGATTGTGTGATTTCCACAAGCTTTTATTATAGTACAAATTTATAAACTTTTGCACTACAATTATATCATGGTATCAATATATGTTTTTGATGCAACAGTGATTAAGACAATGAACAGATACATTGTATATCCGCCAAAAGAGTATCAAGAGAAGTTAAAGAAGCTTCACGGGAAGAAAGTTAAAGTCATAGTCATTGAGGAGAGTGATTAGAAATAAGTAAAAATAAGGAGAAGTAATTAAAAACCGAAAAAGGCTGTTAACTGGTGTTTTTGCTGATCCTGCAGTAACGCAGTATATTTATCCAGGTTTAAGAGGTGCATTATATGGTGACTGGTATCAATTAGGAATAAAAGCATTTGCTGCGCTAATAGTCTTTGTATACGACTTTGCAATAACATTTGGCTTGCTTAAATTAATTGGACTATTCATACCATTACAAGCACCACCACAAGAATTAGCTATTGGTGATTACGCTATGCATGGTGAAGTTGCATATTCCGAGTTGTTAGCAACACTTCCAGAATCAGCAAAAGAGGAAGTAAGCGAAGAAGTAAACGAGGAGAAATCAAGTAAAAAGGAAAAAGAGTAAATGTTTTTCCCTTCTTCCTTTTTGTTTCTATATCTTTTCAACTAAAATGAAACCATTTTGCTAAACTGTGACAGTTAAGCTTAAATAGACTTCATTTGCAATCTAACTCATGTATAAAACAAGGAAAATTAGGAGAGGTCTTAGTGGCCCCTTAACTGCACTCATCATACTTATTGCAGCAGTTATAATCACGTTAGTCATAGTTAATTACACGTTCAGTTTATCAGGGGCTATTGGTGGAACCCCAAAAGTAACACAAGTAGCATCTGGAGTGTTATCATATAATCCTAGTACTGGTACTGCTGTTGTTAGTGTAACGTTATATAGCACTGGTAACGTAGAGATACTAGGGGCACAAATAGCTGATACACCATATAGTGCTACACATACTCAATTAATGACTTCTGGAGCTAACGCAGTAACAATAACCTTTAATGGTGTAAGTGGAATTCAAAAAGGGTCAACATATACAATTTTAATAACATTAAGTGATGGTCAAACGGTACAAGCTGCAGTAATAGCACAATAAATCATTAGCTACCGCAAGTTAGTAAGGTCTTTTTGAAAATAATAGCTGGAATAGCTTGATTGCTGAAAGCTAAAGTTATTGTTTTAGAAAAGCTAAAAAAGACAACCAACCATGTTGATTATATAAGGAAAGACCCTAGACTTAAGTTAAACCTAATGCAAGAGTGTAAAAAACACTCAGACCGTGAGGGCTCTCGCTCTTAAGAGCGGGGAAAGTCAGTATTGTAGGAGAGTTTATTTATTTCAAAAAGTATGTATAACCATGGAGCTTGAAGAAGTTATAAAGAGATTTTCGGACTATAAGTACGTCGAGGCAAGGAAACACAACACTGCTTCGACGCACCTCTTTATTATAAATGGTTCCCCTGCAGGTTTAGCAGATTCTACGTACAACGGGTATAGCGTTAGAGCATTCAAAGATTCTGGGATGTATTTTGCCTCCTCACCCAAGTTGGAAGATTTAACACCTATTTCCCTAACCTTAAAAGAATGGGAAAAGGGTTACTCTACAGACCAAAGGAGTAGCGGTAGTTACGCCGTAGAGGAAAAAGAGGCAAACGTCCCTTTAGAGGAAAAGCAGAAACTTCTTATAGACATATCGAAAAATTTGCTTCAATTGAAAGTTAATTCTAAGATCTCCTCTCTCATTATGTTTTATTCTGAATCAAGAGAGGAAAAGGAGATTGTGTTTGAAGACGGTACTAAAGTTTATGGAAAAGTACCTAGGATTAACGTTTCAGTTAGCGTTACTATGACAAGTGATAAAGCTAGTGCAACTTTTTACGAGGAGTTTGGAGGTAGTGGAGGTTTCGAACTAGTTAAACTGTGGGATATAGAAAGAACGCTGGAAGAAAAGATAAAGAGCGTCGATACAGTGCTAAACAAGGGAAAAAGTGTTACCCCAAGTAAAAAAGATGTCATACTTAGCAACATGCTTTCTGGTATTATGGCTCATGAGTCTGTCGGACATCCATTTGAGGCTGATAGAGTTCTAGGTAGAGAATCTGCACAAGCCGGGTTAAGCTATTTAGTTGGCAAAAACTTTGGAGAAAAAATTGGATCTGAAGTAGTTAACGTAGCTGATGACCCTACTCTACCTAACAGTTCTGGGTTTTACTTAATAGACGACGAGGGGATTAAGGCTAGGACAAAGTATCTAATTAAAGAAGGGAAGATAGAAGAGCTTCTGCAAGATGGATTTTCTGCCTATAAATTCGGTGTAAATAGTAACGGTTCGGCTAGAGCTTCTCGTTTTGATAGGGAACCTCTAGTTAGAATGTCAAATACATTCTTTATGCCCGGGAACTACAACTTTGATGAACTAGTAGAAGACGTTAAAGACGGGATTTATCTAAAGTCTTATATGGAGTGGAACATAGACGATTTAAGGATAGGTCAGCGTTATGTAGGGTTAGAAGCTTTTGAAATCAAAAACGGAGAAATTGGTGACCCTCTTCTATTCCCTGTAATTGAAGGGACTACTTTTGAGTTTCTTTCATCAATAGACGCAGTAGACAACACATTAAAGTTCTATTACGGAACTTGTGGAAAAGGTGACCCAGATCAAGGAATCCCTGTTTGGATGGGTGGGCCCAACATGAGATTAAGGAATGTTTCAGTAAAGGTGAGAGGAAATGAATGAAGACCTTTTGAAAATAATGGAAAATCTCAGAGGCTACGATGAGGTAGCAGTAGGAAGGAACAAGGTAAGAAGACTGTTAATCAAATTCGTCAATAGCGAGATTGTTGAAGTACAGCGTTTATTTAACGACAATGTAGGAATTGTAGTTAGAAAAGGGAACAAGTACCTTGCGTTAGAGACCTCTGGAGATGTAGATGTTGAAAGGGTGAAGAAACTTTTTGATGTTGTAGCAGAATCGTCCATAGTCCCTTCCTTAAGTGATAATGACAAGGAATACAAAAGGGTCGTTGAAAGTCCCCTAAAAGACACAATCGAGAAAGGCGATGTTGATACAATCTCAAAAGAGATATATTCCTCGGATTATCCAGCTTCTGGTATAATAAACGTGATGGAGAATACTCAAGCTCTAGTTACTTCAAAAGGCTTTAATGGATATTTTATAAACTACTCCACAGACGGCTATGTAAGGGCATTTAATGATGAGCAGTCTGGTCAATGGGCATTCTACTCTCACGACTTATCACCTTTAAAAGATACTGTAAAACAAGCTAATGTATTAGCATCTATTGACGGTAAGGTAAAGATTGATGATGGTAAGTACGATGTCGTTTTATCTCCATTAGTTGTAGGAAATCTAATGACTGACTTCTCCTATTTTTCATCAGCCTTTAATGTAATCACTGCTTCATCTTTTCTTTACAACGCTAAGCCCGGAGACAAAATTGTTAGCGAAAAGATTACTATTTCAGATGTTCCTAAAAAATTAGGCACTAGAGATTTTGATGATGAAGGAACTTTCACTTATGATAAGAGTATCATAGAAAACGGAGTGTTTAAGACCTTGCTTTACAACAATGAATTAGCAAAAATGATGAATACAAAAACTACTGGCAACGCAGGTGTGATCTCACCAGTATCGTTTGGTATTGAAGTTAACCCGGGAGATATAGGTTTTGATTCCGTTCTTTCTGGCAATGTAATTTTCATTAACAACAACTGGTACACCAGATATCAAAACTACCTGGAGGGGGCTTTCTCAACTGTTTGTAGAGACGCTGTAATAGTGTACAAGGACGGAAAGCCAATAGGAAATGCAGGGAGAATAAGGATATCAGATTATTTACCTAGATTATTAAAGAACGTTGAGGAAGTCTCAAAAGAAAGATATTCAATAAAATGGTGGGATGCTCCATTACCTACTATTGCGCCCTATATTCTAGTGAAGGGAGTTAACGTAACGAGAGCTTAATTTTTCCATTTTATAGCTAACATCAAGTCATTAAATATAGCTTTCCTTAAGACCTCGATAGCTCTTTTACTTTAATTTTTTAATAATTCACCTCCGAAATACTTATTAGACGTCAAGGAGAAAGTATTTTATGGACAATAGGAATCTTATTTTATCTATCGTCCTTCTTGGCACTATGATGGCTGCTATTGATAGTACAATAGTCATCCTTGCTTTGCCTGTCATTGTACAAGATCTCCACACGGACTTCTTCACTGCAATGTGGATTATTATCCTTTATATTTTCGTAGTTCTGGTCCTAACAACTCAGCTAGGTAGACTTGGTGATAGAGTGGGTAGGAACAAAGTGTATAATTGGGGATTTGTAGTCTTCACAATTGGCTCTGCGTTATGTGGAGCCTCGCTCGGTATTGGCTCTTTAATAGCTTTTAGAGGTGTTCAGTCTCTCGGAGGGGCTATGATGCAATCAACTGGAGGAGCTATAATAGCTGACTACTTCCCACCTAACCAAAGAGGAAAAGCTTATGGGTATACATCAATTGGTTGGAATGTAGGTGCAATTTTAGGAATTGTCCTTGGAGGGATAATTACAACTTTCATAGGTTGGAGATACATATTTTATATAAATGTTCCTATTGGTGTAATTGCTTCTATCCTTAGTTTCAAGTACATAAAATCAACACAGGCTAAAGGAGAACAATTTGACATTCTAGGCACAGTTCTGATGGCAATTTCACTCTCACTAATAAGTTACGGCGCAGCTGATGTAGCTGGAGAAGGTCTAGTTTTAAGAAATGAGGTAATGATTATTCTAGGCTTACTAGTGTTTGGATTGTTTTTATATAACGAGAGGAGGGTTGAGAGCCCTATCATTGACTTTACGATATTTAAAAACAGAGTTCTTACGTATTCTCTTTTTGCTTCTTTCTTCCAAAGCTTAGGATATCTTGCTGTAGCATTTATTATCATCATGTACTTACAAGGAGTTAAGGCTTAACACCCTTTCAAGCATCACTTCTTCTAGTCCCTGGTTACGTTTTAGCTAGTGTAATTGCTCCTTTTACGGGTAGGCTTTCAGATAAAATTGGTGCCAGAATACCTGCAACGATAGGTATGGCTATGATGATTCTAGCAATATTTGTTTATGTTACAATGGCGACTGGGGTACAGAAACAGAAACCTTTTTAAGGATGAATTATATAGAATTGTATTGGGAAAAGTATGAATAAGACGAGCTTGTGTAGCGATGTGAGCACTGCTCTAAGCTACATGGGCAATGACTCTTCAGTCGTGGATGTATCCCCCATGCCGTTGGGGATGAAAGCCGCCCATGACCATGTGGTGACCGCGGATGGTCCACATGCGAGGTGGAAGTCCCTAGAGGAAGCGACGATAGTGAGACTAATGAATATCTTAAAACATCCTAAGGTATTTAGAATCACCCTCTAGAGACAAACGGTAAATACTCCATTAACTAATGTGATCATAGGTAGCGTTATTGGAGGTATTGGATCTTCATTTTTCTATCCAGCCAATAACAGTGCAATAATGGCTAATGCAAGGAAAGGAATTTACGGTGGAGTTTCTGGATTACAAAGAACATTAGCAAATTTGGGACTTCTGCTGAGTTATGTCGTAGCAATAACAGTTGCCTCTCTCACAGTACCTAGATATGTTGCTTTTGAAGTGTTTTTAGGGACTTATAACGGGTCTTTGCCATCCCAGTTTATTACGGGTATTCACTCAGCCCTACTTCTGGGTGCTGGAATTCTTGCTGTGGGTCTTGTTTTATCAGCATTGAGAGGAAAAGAAGTTAGAAGTGAAGTAAGCTGAAAAGAGATTTTTATTGTTAACAGAGACTACAATTAAAACCTTTAAGATGGAGACTGTTCATCCGTTTCTAAACATGTATGTCTTTACTTTATCTCCTTCAAGAACTAGATAAAGGGAATGTAAAATTCCTTCGCTATATTCGCTTCCCGGGTTAAAGACCATTGTCCTGCCTATTTTATCAAAACCTCTTGATTCATGTATATGCCCATGAAGACCAACTAATGGTTGAAATTCTTCAATTATCTTCCTCACGCTGGTAGATCCTACATGAGTAAAGACTATTTCCCCTCCTTTAACAACAGGTTTTAAGTTCTCATCGAGTAAAGGAGCATTATCAAGATGGGTATTGAAAGGTGGTGCGTGAAGATTATAAATAGCTTTTGATTGGTCTTCTACTTTGCTTGCTATTTCCTTCAAGTTCTTATAAAGCGTTTCCTCATCTTGTTCTCTTGGTGTGTGCCAAGGTGTTGGATTAACATAACCATAAGATATCATCTCATGGTCACCTATCCTTATTATTTCCCCTTCTGCTTTGTGCATAATATCGCTCTCTTCAATAACGTCAAAAAGATATTCGGGGTCATCATTACCTAAATTTACGTAAATAGGAATATTTGTTCCTTTGAGTTTTTCTTCAGCAATTCTTATCCATCCCCTAACTACCTCACTCATAGCTTCCTTAAACTTTTCATTTACAAAGTCCTTATTGTTCTGCATCTCTTCAAATTCCTTTTGATCAACTATAACGTAATAATTTCCAGCGTTCCTTATCTCTTCGATAACTTTTTGCAAACCATCTCTTCCAAACTCTTGACCTTCCAGTTTATATCTGCCATTGCCTAAATCAACTATCCCATAAAGTGCTTTACCTGCTAAATCACCGCCAATAATAAAAGTATCTACCTTAAATTGTAAGCCTGCGTTAAGGAATTTCTTAAAAACTATGTCAGAACCATGTATGTCGCTGGTGTAAAGTATCTTTATCTGCTGTTTTTTATCAGTTTGTGGTTCTGATTTTCTTTTAAATAGCCCCACAGCTAAAACTTCTTTTCAACGCTTAAATAGTTAATCCCTCATTACTCTTTCTTAAATATTTAATTTGCTTCATTATGTCGGGTTTGTCAGTAGCTATCGCGTCAACCTTGAAATACATCATCTTTTCTAATATACTTACGTCGTTTACAACCCAAGGTATTACAAAGAACTTGTTTTTCTTAAGATCATTAGCGTGAAATCTGTTAAGCAGATTATAACTTGGAAGCATTGCGTAAGCTTTAAGGCTTTTAGCTATTTGAATAGGATATTGTTGAGTATCATAAATTAAACCTATTTTCTCTCCTCCAACCTCTTTTACTTTTTTGAGAGAATCATATAGGAAGGAAATGAATATAACCTTATCCAACAACTTAGCGTCCTTAACTTCTTTTACTATACTTTCCTCATATCCGCCTTCTTTTATTTCTAGAAGGAATATATTTGCCTTAACTTCACTCAAAACTTCAGAAAGAAGAGGGATTTTTTCACCGTGAGAGTCTAATTTCTTTATTTCCTCTAATGTCATTTCACTTACTTTTCCTTTACCGTTAGTTGTCCTATCGACAGTTTCATCATGGATTACTACTATTTTTCCGTCTTTAGTTCTTCTTAAATCCATCTCTACTCCTTCACATCCCTTTTCGATTGCTCTCTTGAAAGCCCTTATAGTGTTTTCTGGTTCATAAGCTGATGCTCCTCTATGTCCAATGCATATCATAAATTAAATACCAAAAGTTAAAATTTAATCTCTTCTCTCTAATCATTGTGGATAAAAAACTCTTAAAGTTCTTATCCAGCAGTGAAGGAACGCTGAGCGTGATAAGAAAAGCCCCTCCGTCAGATGAAAAATTTAAGAAATTAATAAAAAGGGTAATTGTTGACGAATCCAAACTTTTGCAGAAAGTACTTTTGGGAGAAGACATGATAACTGCAATGAAAGTAGGATATAAAAACTCAGTTGCCGGTTTTCTTCATTCAGCAGAAGAAAATAACAGATTCCTTATGGAGAGAGCTTCTCTTTCCGTTTTTATCACTCATACAACAGAAGCCTACTTAAAGGCTTTAAAAGAACTGGAATGGCACAAACTAGTTGATGAAGGTTTCATTATACGTTCTGGTGGAGAAGCGTTAACTAAGATTAGGAAATATGCAGGGACTAGAGAAGTTAACTCTATTACAATTTACCTAGCAGGTAGACCAGTCTGCGAGAAACATCTGAAATGGGAGGATTACTCAATTTCAGTTCATGAGTTATTCAAGGAACTAGGAATGAAAAAAGAAAAGAAGGAGGTAAAGTGTAAGTATTGTGGAAAGGAAGCTAAGTATTTCACTTTGGCCATGCCAAAAGCAAGTGCTTTGATAGCGTTAGCTTGTGAGACAGTAAATAAAAAATCTAATAGGATGTTAAAGATTTATGCGAACTTATCTAGGATCCTTCATCCTTACGGGTTTACGAATATTGATAAAGATGTTGTATTTACTGTTTGGGCAAGAGACTTATTGATGATACTTTCAGAAATCAATGAGCTTCTTTTCCCTTGCGACTTCAAAAAGGGAACCGGAAGCAGTAACAACAGGCAATCTGCCCTCCAATTCCTTAAGGATTGGAAGAGTAGAAAGAATAGTACAAGCAATATAGACAGCGTCAGCTGAAGACTGATGTGCAATTCTAGTAGCTTCAATTACTAGTTCATGAGGTGTTGATGCGATAGCTTCACCCCCAGTTCTTCCAAGAGATATTGAACCAGCCACTTCAAATCCCCAGTCTTTTAACCATTTTATCTCGTAATCGTGTCTCCTTTGATTATAAGGTGTTATAACATAGAGTTTCTTTGCGTTCAGCTCTTTCAGTCTGGTTATTATTGTTTCTGTAGCTATTAACGTTGGTTTAGAAAAGAACTTCTTTAGCCTTTCCATTCCTTGTCTATAAAATACACCATATGATCTTGCGTAAAAGATAGCTTCGTTTTGCTCTATTTGTCTTTTCATTTTCTCAAGTTCTTTATACATCCTTTCTTGCTCATCTCTTCTTATTCCATGACCGGGATAGAACTTCATTGTGAAAATCTTAAATTTTCCATGGTAAAGTGCTTCAACATCTCTAGGTAAAGTTGGATTTTCTTCAGAGATTATTAATGAAATCATAAAAACACATCACTTTAGAGCGCTTAATATATTTTCCTTAATCCATTTGTCAACAATATCCCAGATAATAGGATACTGTTGACCTAAAGGAGTGTGCTTCATTTTAGGAACTATGTGAAGTTCACATTTGCCTCCATATTTTCTTATCTCTTCGCACATCACTATCGAATGCTCCTTTAATACAATCTCGTCTTCTTCACCGTGAATAAGCAAAACGTTATTTAACTTATTAGCGTACTTTAGTGGAGCATATTCAAACTCATATTCTGGCAAAGATGAGATGTCTCTGTAAATTTTATTCTGCACAGTCCCTGGTGGGAAAGTTGATAGATACTCTCTTTGCTTTTTCCTATCTGATGGAGCTGATACAGCAATAACACATGTTCCCCTTAAAGCTCCCACTATTAGTGCTATAGTACCTCCTCTCGAATGACCAGCAATGCAATCAAAATCGTAAGTCAAGGCTTTTTCAACACCTTCTTTTACTTCAATTTCAAATTCTGGTACTATTACCTCTCCATACTTCCTCAAAGGTTTGGCTAACCATTCAACTTTGTCTGGTGAAGAACCTTTACCGTGGATGACAAGGCTTTTCATAGCTCTTCCACCCTTCTCATAAATTCTTTCTCATCTACAATTACTCTTTCGTGTATTCCTTCACCAATCTTCTTCTCCTTGTAATAAGCTTCAACTTTGAACTTTAACCTATTTCCGTTTACCTCTACAAGTGTCGACTTAACTTTTACTTCTTTTCCTATTGGTGCTGGAGCTAAGTGCTTTACATCAACGTGAAACCCTACAGTTGTTTTTCCAGTTTCCAAGTACCTTTGAGCCAAAGTGAAGGATACGTCTTCCATAAAAGCTATCATGATTGGTGTTGATAAAACGTATACTGCTCCACTTGATACAGATGATGCAGAGTGTTCCGGCTTAACTAAGAAGGACTTTTCCAATGATTCCCCTATTTTCATCATCATTTAATTTACAGTCTGCCATTTTTATATTATGCTTGTGACAGCGCCTTTCGCAGGACCAGTGTCCTTTCCGTTACTAGTTGCAAAAGTGTTAAGCAAAGTAGACTTTGAGCTTAAGAACAGTTGTGAGGAAAAGGAGGTAGGGGATGTTATATTAGATTCAATCCCAAATATAGCTAAAAATAGAATGGAAGGGTATAGACTAGTTGCAGGAGTGTATGTAAGGATGTATTCGCTTATAGGAAATAAGAATTCTTCCGTCATATACACTATTAGGGAGGGTACATTAGCGGATGTAAACGCTAGAGTTTACGCTAAGCTTACTAACAAGAAAGATGTAATAAACACAACTCCAGATGAAGCAGTAAGAAAAGCGAAAGAGGAGGGGAAACTCGCTTTAGTTGGAATAGAAGTAGAGATAGGAGAGATTTTCGAAGATGAGATGAAGAAAATGAACTATCTTGCACCTCAGTGTGGGATTTACTCAAGAGTTGACCCTGCTCCAGTAATTAAAGCTTATGAAGAAGGGATCAAATTAATGAAAGAAAGACAAGAAGAAGCCTCTGCTATCATATCTTCAGCAAGCAAGTACTATCCCCTTGACGTTATGAGAAAGATAATAAATATTTATGATCACCAGCTTACAACAAAAAGAAGTGAGTTGTTAAAGAGTTTGGTTTTGTACAGTTTAGTTAAACCAGAGGTGAAAGAGCTTGAAGTTAACTAAAAATGTTGAAGTTATACAAGGTAGCCCTAACACACTTGTTTATGACAATAGAGTAGTCATAGACTTGGGGGGGTAAAAACTCAAACTTAGAAATAAACGCTGAAGTCCAATTAGCAACACATGGTCATAGCGATCATATTGCAGGTTTACTAAAAAACGCTAAAATTAAATACCTTCCTAAAGAGGACTATTGGAGCTTAACGTTGATGGGAAGAAGAGCTATGATATATGGTTGTAGTTCAAAAGATAACCCCTACTTCACTTTCGATTATATAAAAGAGGATTTGAAAGAAGAATTTCAAGACTCAGAAATACAAAAGGTAAAGTTACCTGGCCACACACCTGGACATACTGTGTACATTGTTGAAAACGTGCTTTATGCAGGAGACGCGTTCTTTGGGCAAAAAGTACTGGAAAACTTTGGCTTACCGTTTTACACAGACTTTTGGAGCGCTTTGGATTCTCTTTATCAGTTAAAGGAATTAGTAAAGAGTGTTGATTACGTAGTTATCTCACACGGACCAGTATATACTAATAAGAAAAAGATAGAGGAGCTATTAGATTTCAACATCTCTTTTGATGAAAGACTAGTTCAGAAAATTAAGGAAATGATAACGGGGAATGAGTTAACAGTGGAAGAGATAACTTACAGATTATCTGGTAATAAAGACGTTGCAAATATTCTTCTAAATTCTGTCACCGTAAAGTCCATTTTATTTGGAGTAGCAAAAAACGTCAGAGTCACTGAGCAAGGAATAAAGTTTTCTTTATAGTTTCATAAATTTCATAAATTTCTAATACTCATTAAATGCAAAATTTCATCAAAATCTTCATAATTCAAAGTTATTAATAACTAATTTAACCTTGTTTATATGAAGTCTTCACCAATTAAACCTCTCGTAAACTTAGTGGTTTCAATATTCCAGCTAGACAAAGATTGGATAACGAAAATAACAATGGCAATGATCGTAATGAGCTTGATCTGGGGAATACTAGGAGTAATAGATGCACTGATGGTGAGAATACAAGAGGCCACCTGGGGACTGTCGATGACTTTACCTTTTACACCACAAGAATTCTATGCATCAATAACACTGCACGGAATGAGAGACTTATTTGGTTTTGCTCAGCAACTTGAATTCGCAATATTTACATTACTTCACATTTAGACTACTAAACTTACAGCCCAGAGCTAAATGGATTTACAATTTAGCGTTTATACTGTTAAACATTTCATTTATGTTGATTGAAGGACCGATAATTATTACATCACAGCAAGGATTTGATAACTATTTCGCTGCAACTGGTTGGTACTACCTTGTCCCATTAGGACTACCCGGTCAATCACTTTACGTTGTATCCCCATTATGGTATTTCGGATGGATGCTAATAGATATTGCAACATATTTGCAAACAACTTGGTTGATATATCATTATTATTTAGCTTCAAAGACTATCAAAGAAAAATTGCCAATTTTTCTTGTGTTCGTGCTAATGGATGTTTTACTTTATGCTATAGGTTATTCTGGCGAAACAGTCGCTAATGTATGGGATATTTTAGCTTTCTATGGAATTACGGGGCTTAACGCAATAGCAAATCAAATAGCATTTGGTATTTTATGGCATGCTGTAGTTTATATGTCATGGATTCCAGCAGTTGGTGCAATGTATTTGTTAATACCAACCCTAGCTAATAAACCACTATACAGTGATAAAATGGGAAGAGTTGCTGCACTGCTCTACTTGCTTTTCTCAAACAACGTACCTATACACCACTTATACATGGTTGATTTGCCAGTAGCTATAAAACTCGTAACTGAACTGCTGACTTATGGCGTAGTTTTACCGTCTTTTATGACTTTCATGAACTTGTGGGCTACTGCAAAGGGTGCGAATGTGTCATGGAACATTCTGACAGCTTTCACAGTCCTCTCTTTTGCAGGATCAATATTTGCTGGAGTTACGGGAATAGCAAATGCCACGATTAGTTTTGATGCAGTGATTCACGAAACAATGTGGGTCGTTGGTCATTTCCACGCTTTTATATTACTTTCTATAGTACCAGCAGGTTTTGCCACTCTTTACCTAATGCTACCAATGATGACTGGAAAATCATGGTATTCAACAAAGATGATGTGGATACATTTTTGGGGTTATCTAATAGGGGCGTCTATGGTCGTTCTAGGTTTTGATGAAGTAGGGCTTACAGGTTTAATAAGGAAAGAGGAAATCTATCCATTAACCATAACATTCATATCAGGCGAAGTTGTCGCAACTGTTGGTGCAGTTATTGCTGACTTAGCAACAATAGTATGGCTATTTAATGTAGTTTTAACACTAGTGAAAGGAAAGAATGTTGTTGCTTCATCTCTAGATCAAGCTATTAGCATTGTGATGGCTGAATCTACTGCTTCCTTCCCGAGTTTATCGACCTTCACATCAAAAGTTAAAACTCTCTTCCATCATTCAATGCAAGATAAAACAAAAGAGCCAAATACTTCATCTCATAAAGCTTCGTAATCTGAAGCACTAACTTTAAGTTAATACATCTTTTTATCCTGCTCTTTTCATTCTATATCTATAATAGATAGCCTATCATTATTTTCTATTATTATATTTTTACGATTTTACTTTTTACGAAATGACTTTCTTCATAATTAATTAAACGTGTAACTACACTTCCTTTCTAAAAGTACTTATAAAAATGTGAAATGTTATATTTACCATGAAAATATAATTTGACCCCACTAGCCCTTTAGGGGAAGGCGTCCAGTCGCAAATAGTTTCTCTAAGTTCTAAAAAACCAATTTCTCCCTTGAAAGAAAATATTTAAACTAAAGTTACAATTTCTTTTTCAATGCTGATGTGCCGCGGAACTGAAAAGTGATGACGTTATTTTTTCTGAGACATGCTTTTTAAGTAATATTACATATAATTACATATGACTGATATATACTTTGTAAAGCATGAAAACAAAGCGGTAATCTTTGCTGGGAACTATTATGCAATATTTGAAGGAAATAAAGTAAGGGGGAAAATGGATCTACAAGGACTTAAAGTAGAATTTGAAGGAAACATTGACAAAATACCTGCAAATGCACAAGAAGCAAATGACATAATAAAATCCTTGTTTTATGAACGACCAAAAGAAGTCAATTATGGTTCCGTGGTTGAGGCAAGTAATGGGAAAGTCAAAATAAAAGCATGGGGAATTATAATAAACGATATCAATGCGTTATTTAACAGATTATCAGAAATAAAACCATTACCAGTAGATATTACAAGGCTTTCTCTACAATACGATATGCCTTTGAATAAAGTTAAAAAAATCTTGAAGGAAGTTCCGTTGAAGTTAGAGGAAGAAGCTTACAAGTTTACTCTATCCAGTTTTGGTAATAAATTACCTAGAGTTGAAGAGTTAAATGGAATTAAAGTTATTCTTGATGTAGTTCAAGATGGTGGAGTGATAATCCTAGCATATGAGGGAAAGCAAATATATAAGGCAAGGATTAGCTTCCCAACACTATATAAATATATAAATATGAAGCCAGTTGAACTAGTTGAAGAAACGGTGAATTTACTAGAAGCTTTAATTAATCTATATGGAAAAGCAGGAGACAAAGGTACTTTGCCTGGGATAGTGGAAGGAGTAAAACAAGATAGCAAAATTATCATAAAAAGTGAAAACGAAGAGGCTGAAATACCTGCTAAAAACTATGATGAGTTGAAAGAATTTGTTTCTAACTTGAGAAAACAGTTACAAAATGTCATCAAAAACTATTAATACGCTTGAGATAATGATAACCTAGTATGGACGTAAAAGTTATCCACGAGAAAATAAGAGGACTTATTGAAGCACCAGAAGAAGAAAAACATGAGCTTCGTGGTAGAACAAAAAACTTTTATATCATACAGAGATATACGAGAGATGACAATAACGAGCTGGAAGAAGTTTACATTTCTTCCCCGGAGATTAACATAAGTCTTGTAGTAAATTCCAAAGGTGTATCTTCTGTTACTTATGTAAAGGATGGGAAAATTGAAGGAAAGAACTTGAGTGAAGAAGAAGTACAAAAAATAATTGATGAGATTATTAAACTTCTTTCATAGAGCTTTGCACTCGCCAGTAGAACAGTCATAAACTTCTTTAAAACCTAAGTTCTGTGTAGCTATAATAATATCAGCATGTACATCTTCTATTGACGTAGATTGAAGTATGTAAGCACCAATTTCCTTGGCTCTCTGATTTGGCTGATAGAAATAAACTTTAGTTATTCTATTAGGCCACTTTAGCTGATTTACGTCAATTAACCTTGTTTTTACATTTGCTGTTATTTGTTTAAGTATCTCTTCATTCAGTAAAGCATTAAGCCTTTCTAGTTCTTCTAAGCTATCAAACTTTTTGTCTCTAAATTGGGAAACTAGCTTTTCCTCAACCTCTTTACTAACTTTATCTCCTTTTTTTGTAACATTGAAAACTAATTTCATTGCTGCACAGTCAGTGTGAGGTAAATAGATTATCTCGTCTGGCTTGATCTCCCTTAACCTTTCAATAAATTCTTTCACGTTTGCACCTGCATTTCTAAATATTAACGTGTTTGAATCTGCTTCTTTTTGGATCTCTTCTGTTAGTCTGTAGTCCATACATGAAATTAAAACTTTTACCATAATACTAAAAATTAAACTGCTTTATATATTCTTATTTTTATATATATTCAAAATACTTTAGTAAATGTGTTAAATGTGTTTTGACAATAATGATAATGGTTTATATGATTTTGAGAGAGTTTAACCTTTTTTATGACAAATAGCAAAAGTGTCAGCAGAAAGGGCGTCTGAGAAAAAATACGTGAACCGCTACTTGCTTACGTCTTCCAATATCTTTTGCGATATTTGTTAATTTTTCCTTTTCAGAAAGAAAAGAAGGTAAAATAAGAGTAACAACTTCTTTTTTATCAAATATAAAATCTATAAATTTAGAGAAATCTTTTATAATCTTAAGGTTGAATAAATGACATTCATTACAACCAATCCTCTTCATTAGTTCTATCATTGCGGGATCAATGTAATCGTCTATAGACCTTTTCATATCTATACTACTTAATACTTAATTTTATTTAAACTTTTATATAATGTATCTATCTTAGAGTTCGTGGACAAGAGAATAGACCTTTACGTCACTGCAGTAAAGCTTATTATGAGAGAGAAAATTCAACCAGAAAAAGCTTTTGATTTAGCATATAAAAAATTAAAAATTAATGGATCTAGGGAAGAGCTTTATCATCAATTTATTCGTGTACTTCAACATTTTTATTATAATTATGAGTTATACCACGATAAAGGAATAGAAGAAGTTGTGCTTCACTCATTTAATGGAAGTAAAGTAGACCTTCCCCAATGGGTTAAGGAAAGGCTTTCATATCTGAGATTAAATGACCTATCTTTACTCTATAAAAAAGACATGTGGATAAGGATAAACACTTTAAAAACAGACATCTCCAGCGTAATTGGCTCCCTAAGAGAAAAAGGATTTGAAATAGAAAAGGATGAATACGATTATCTTTATAAAGTCGTAAAAGCCCCCTATAGAATATCAAGAACAAAGGAGTTCCAATCTGGTAAAATAGTAGTTCAAGATAAGGCAAGCGTAAAAGTTGTTGAAGTATTAGACCCAAAACCTGGAGAAAAGATCCTTGAAATAGGTAGTGCTCCGGGTATGAAAACTTCTTTGATTCAGCAACTGACAGAAAACAAAGCCTATGTAATTGCACTAGATGTTTCTGAAAAAAGGATAAGGGTTCAAAAAGAGTTAATGGAAAAACTAGGAGTTAGAAATGTTGAGTTGGTTTTGGCTGACGGTGAAAAAATACCTATAAAAGAGGTTGATAAAGTACTAATAGACGCCCCATGTAGCAATAGTGGTACTTTAAACGCTGATCCGAGCGTATTTTTACGCTTAAGTAAGAGTGATGTTATAAGACTATCTAGGTTACAGAAAGAGATTTTGAAAGAAGCATCAAAACTTGGAAAACCAGTTGTTTACTCTACTTGTTCTTTATTCCCAGAAGAAGGGGAAAAAGTTGTTGAAAAATACGCTGGCTTTCTAGTTAAAATCAACAATAATGATCCAACCCACTATGGATATTTTAGGAGTAAAGTTTGGCTAAGGATTCTAAGATTCTACCCTCATATTCATGGAACTGAAGGATTCTTTATAGCTAAGTTGGACTTTTCTAGTAAAACTCCTAACAAGAACATTCTAACATAAAAAATATTGAAGTTAATATTAATGGGAAATGTAACGATAATTACATAGAATATACTTTGATCCATTAAGATAAAAATAAGTCAAATTGAGTAAACCGGAATGACCTTTAATAGTTCACTTATTGAAGTTATAACAAATACGCTTCCTAAGAACATGTAGATATATTTTGAAGCCATTTTATTAGCTATTTTAGCGAAATAATAACCCGATATTAAAGCTATAAAGCCTATAACAACTGAAGAAAAGATGTCAGTTCTCCCTGCCATAATATATGCCGTAGTACCACTAGTTGCAGATAATAGCATTGCCAATGTTGCAGTTCCTATCATTCTCTTAATATCTATTGAGAAAAGCAACATCATAACTGCAATGAACATTATACCCCCGCTAGCTCCTAAAGTTCCAGTAACTACTCCTA
This sequence comes from Sulfurisphaera sp., assembly GCF_059755235.1. Lineage (NCBI taxonomy): Archaea > Thermoproteati > Thermoproteota > Thermoprotei > Sulfolobales > Sulfolobaceae > Sulfurisphaera > Sulfurisphaera sp. Next base: position 36,970 of record NZ_DBPRYF010000032.1, on the reverse strand, counting down.
TGATCATGCTAAAGATTATTGCTACGATGTAAGAAGCTTTCCCTAACTTTAGATTTTTTATATTAAGTTGTGGATTCCTAGATCTTTTAAAAGAGATGTAAGCCATGTAAGCAGTAAATATTGTAAAAGCTCCCTCTAGCGCTCTCTCTGGAGTTGCTAGAGCTATTTTAGACCCTATTTGAGCTCCTACTATTGCACCTAAACCCAGAAGCAAGGAAATTTTGTAGTCAACATTTCCATTCCTAAAGTAAACGAAAATTACTGAAATTGTAGTAATTACGTCTACAAGAAGACTCGAACCAACAGCATCATAGTAGGATAAACCTAGATAAGAAAGAGCTGGAACAACAATTAGAACTCCGCTTGATCCAGTAATCCCAGTAAGCGCACCTACTGCAATTCCTATTAGTACAAGTATGTAGATTGGAATCATAATATGAAGGGATAGAGTTGAGTTAAAAGAGTTTTCCCTATTAAAATATGTTATAGTTTTTAAAATAAACAACAAAAGATTTACTTACTAGCTTAGATTAAATACTCAATTTTCTCTGAAAGAATTTTTGGCTTTAATAAATGAGAGAGTGTATGTGTAGTATCACATGATAATAGTTGTGTTTCAGTTAATTAAAGATAAATCTGTCCTTTAACTTTTTTACTCTCAACCAAGAAGAGGACGAAGAGAACTAGACTTACAACTGACAATAAGATAAAGGAGTATCTTAATCCTATCTCTTCAACAGAATATCCCATGATTAAAGGAATAAAACCACTCAACCCACTGAGTATCCCAGAAAAATAACTATTAGCAATGTTTCTACTTTCTACGTCTTTAAAACTCCTAGAAAGAAGGATGAGGGAAGAAGGATAGGTTAAGCCATGAGGTATTCCAAGGAGGATAAGAGAAATAACGTAAATTAAAAGTGAAGGTGATAGGGAAACGAGAAGTAACCCTATAACCGTAATTAAAGCATTAGTATAAATAATTGTAATTATACTTCTTGGAGTCTTTAACGTGAAAAGTCCTCTGCTTATAAATGAAGTGAGGTAATAAAAAGTGAAGATCATAACTGCTAGAGAATAAGAGGCGTGAAAAAGACTTATTGCGTAGATACCTCCAAAGGTCACTATCATCCCGAAAGGTATATCGTAAATTAAATTGTTAAATATTGATGCTAAAAACGGAGGTGACTTTAACACTTCTTTACCACTCGAAATCCTTTTACCTTCATCCTTAAACTCCATCATGAAAGAGGTGATTGGGACTAAGAAACTAAAAATGGAAAAGAAGAGGAAAGCAGTTATGAGAGAGAAATTTGAAAGTATAAAAGACTCAAGCAAAGGACTCACAATGAGAGAGAGACTTAAAGATGTTGTATACAAAGATATCATTCTTTCCCTACTCTTTTGATCATCTATAGAACCCGCATAGTTTATTATATTAGGAAAAATAAGTCCCATAGAAAATCCAGCCACTGATGTAAATAACCAGACTAAAATAGGGTTTACGAAATAGAATAGAGGAAAGACTAAAGCATAGATGACGGAAGAGACTTTTAACACTTTTTCTCTTTTCTTTGCAGAAAACCTAGAGTTTATTAACATACTTGATACAAATGAAAAGATAGATAAAGTGGATGAAACAAAACCAACAAGAAAAGGAGAAAAATGAAAGATATACTTTGTAACTAGAGGTACCGTAGTAGCTAACATACTATTTGAAGCTCTAATTGCAAAAGTTATTGTAAAAATTATAATTGCAATAGCAAAAATTTGCTTCATTACTTCAGTACAAGAAAAGAAATTTTAATTTTTAACCTCAAAAACAAATTGTGAAAGTAAAAACTTGATAATAGGAGTTGCCGTTGCAGTCTTTGTAATACTTCTAGTCTCTCCCTACATATTGCAACCATTTGAAGTTCCGCTAAACATGTTTTTTAAGGTTAGTAATTAAGGATCCTCATATACATGTATTGTTCTAGTAAGCTAGTATGGTTGTCCTTACGGTGCTACAGATAGTTGGGTTTTGTTAGATTTCCTTTCTCATTACGGTAAACTTACATATAACATGACCTATTCAGACCCAAATGACGTTTATCCTAATACACCCGGGGTTATATTCACTTCTTTTGTTCCAAATTCTACTGTTCACTTTAAATTCCTTTATCTTTATAACAGGTATTTGAACGCTACTGCAAATGGGACGATCATCAGTAATTATGTTAGTTATGGGTTATCATTGATAAAACAAGAACTACCTCAATACTATGACATTGTGAAGACTTATGTAACTCAAAAGTGGGCTTCTGGAAGCTTCTTCCAGCCAGCAGCATATCTTGGAAACCCGCCACATATACCCACATTAATAATTGTTAGCGGAAAAAAGGGACATACATGTTAATTGGTCATATAATAGACCCTGCAGAAGTGAACTCTTATAACTCCTCATATTTGTTAACTCACTATTCACAGCTTTCTTTTATTCAACAAGGGTATGAAGAACTTCAACAGATTGTTAATGAATCAAGCGATTAAACTTATATAAAAATGTTCAAATCACTACCCATGAATAGGCATTTACTTGTATCATCCATAATTGCAACACTAGGTGTAGTTTTATCCTATTCCCTTGACTTAGACAAGTTGTATTCAATCCCAATTTACTTCATCATAGCTTCACTTGCCTCTTCCTATATTAGCTCATTTACTCGTTACTTCACTCCTATTTCTGTTGTTCTTTCGTTTATCACGTTAGCCCTACCTTTCTTATCTACATCATCATTTCCGTTACAGTTTTTTATAGCGTTAGGTTTAGGCGTAGTTGCAATTGCCATTCCATGGATTTGGGAGCTAATAATCCTAGTGTTATTAGTTATATTTCATGTTATTTCGGGGATCCCATTCATTAACACATTTGTTATATTTCTTTCTCTTTTTTCTGCACTAGGCTTTGCTAATTTACGCGCAGCAACTGGGAAAGGATATCCTGCTATAGCGAAAATAGAAGGTTTACCAAAAAATGCTATATGGTATGCAGAAATAAACGGAGTTTTTAAAGCAGAGAACAGAAACTCTATTAGATGTAAAAGAGTTGAAATCACTTTTTGCCCTCAGTTTATTTCTGGATATTATTTCATACCAGATACCACTACTATTACAGTTAAAGAAGGAAGAAAAGGGATCGTGAAATTCAATAAGGCAAACACACTTCCGCCGGTAGATAAATTTCCTCACTGCTTTGCCTATTTTCAATCAAAGGGCTTGCCATCAAATATTCAGTGGTCAGTTATAGTAAATAATATGGAGTACTCTGCTTCAACTTCATCCATAATTACCGTACCATTATTTAACAGTAAGGAGGCTTTATGGAGTGCAAAGGAAATAACTATTGGAAATGTTACCTTTAAACCTGCGGTAGATAACGGAATTATAAAGAGAGGAGATAGGGTCGTTATAGAGTACACAAGTTACGTCCAGCCAACAATACAGCAAAACACTAAACCAATCCTTCCTCCTCTAGACAAATGGGATCCTAATATATGGGTTGGGAAAGAAATGTATGGTTACAAGGTATTGTCAGTTATAGGGACTGGAGGAAATGGATATGTTTTGAAAGCTGAGAAGGATGGGTCATTATATGCGATAAAAGTTTTCTCTATATCACCATCTTCTAACGTTACTGTGTCAATGGCATCAAATTTTGACTCAATATTTAAGGAATCTGAAACGTTAAAGAACCTTTCTAAAAATCCTAAGTTTGTTAGAATATACGGGATATTTATAGATTCAAATAACTTGAGGTCGATCCTTAAAGGAAACGCTGAAGTGTATTACAACTACCCACCTGCAATAATCATGGAATATATGAGTGGAAGGACTTCCTTGAATTTGGCAGAAAGTCAAATAGCTTACTCTACTTATTGGCCATTAATAGTTAAAGAAATAGTAAAAGAAGTAGCAGGAGCATTAGCTTTCCTTCACTCAAATGGCTTTGTACACTTAGATGTAAAGCCAGAGAACATATTCTTTTCTAGAGAGCTGGGCAAAAACCCAGAGGAAGTTTACAGAAATATAATAGGTAGCGTAAAATTAGGCGATCTTGGTTCAGCTGTAAGGATTGGTGAAAAAATAAGCCAAGCAACACCGGGTTATTGTCCACCAGAACAAATTGAGGCCATCATTTTAGGAAAAGGGGCAAATCCAAAGATGGATATATTTGCGTTAGGAATGACAGCCTACACTTTGTTGATTTTGAAGAAAGATAACCCCATTTCCGACATCTTGAATAGAGCAATAGACAGTTATCTTTCTGGTAACATTGGTGAAGCTTTAAAAAACGTACAGCAAGCGAAGCAAGTCCTCTCAAGCTGGAAACCTTCATTACCTCAAAACACGCCACAAGATTTAGCAAATGTAATTCTTAGAAGTCTAAATGTAAACCCAGAATATAGACCTACAGCGGAAGAAATAGTTAAAGGTCTAAATTAGGAAAAAATAAAATGGAAAGTACTATAGATATGGTATGAAGTTCGATGTAGTTGTTATAGGTGCCGGTGGAGGAGGTTATCCTGGGGCATTCAGATTAGCAAAATCTAGCTATACCGTGTTAATGGCAGATCCTAAAGGAGAATTAGGAGGAAATTGTCTTTACAGTGGCTGTGTGCCGTCAAAAACAGTTAGGGAGATTTCTGAAACAGTATGGAGAGCAAAAAGGATGATAAAGCATGAAATACCAATAGACTTTGAAACAATACAAAACCATAAAGACTTTGTACAAGAGACAAGATTTAAGCAACATAAAAGAGAATTAGCTGAATATAACACAGTTACATTTTATAAAGGCGTTGTAAAAATCAAAGACTTGACTCATGTCACAGTAAAGACTGAAGAAGGAAAAGAGATTGAGGCTGAAACTAAGTACATGATAGTCGCTTCGGGGAGTGAACCATTTAAGCCCAATTTCCCGGGTAGCGAACATTGTATAACTAGTGACGATCTGTTTTCTTACAAAACTCCTTTGAGAAAACTCCCTCAAGATATGGTGATAATTGGAGGTGGATATATAGCTATTGAAGTAGCATCAATCTTTGGAATACTAGGGGTAAAGACTCATTTACTAGTTAGAGGAGATAAAGCATTAAGAGGAATTGACGATGAGATAGCCAATACACTTTTGCCTATTCTAAATCTAGATATAAGATACAACTCACCGGTTTTAGAAGTTAAAAAAATAAAAGAAGATGAGTACCAAGTAATTTACTCTGATAAAGACGGGTCTAAGAAAAGTATAACCACAAATCTTGTTCTTCTAGCTACTGGAAGAAAGCCAGTTTTACCAGAAGGTATTGAAAATATAGGAATTGCATTAGACAAGTCTAAGCATATTGTTGTAGATGAGGCAATGAGGACTAACCTACCAAATATATTTGCAACAGGTGATGTTAATGGAAAAGCTCCTTACTTTCACGCCGCAGTAAGGATGAGCATTGCTGCAGCTTATAATATAATGAGCAACGGAGTTCCTATAGATTACGTTGACATAAAAAGTATCCCAGCAACAATTTACTCAGTTCCTTCTGCCTCATATGTTGGAATAATGCCTAGTCAAGCAAGAAAAATGGGGATTGAAACAATAGAGGCTACTTACAACATGGAAGATGAAGTTATGTCGCAAATATATGACGAAAGAGAAGGAGTACTAAAACTTATCTTTGAAAGAGGTAGCTTGAGATTAATTGGTGCATGGATGGTTGGAGTACACTCCCAGTATTTAATAAATGAAGTTGGACAAGCAGTAGCACATGGCTTGACAGCTAGGCAATTAGCAAGTTTTGCTGATCAACACCCTGCCACTAATGAGATTGTGGAATATGCTGCGAGGAAGGTCTTGTAATAGAATCCAACTCTTTTTCTTTTGTTTCTGGTACAAAGAATAGCGTTATTAAGCTAGAGGCTAAAGCAATCCCTGCATAAATTCCTACCATCCCCCCTAGACCTATTATACTCACAAGTGATGGGAACGCTGAAATCACAGTCGCTGAAGCTAATCTATCAATTGCAACAGTAATTGCTTGCCCCGTCCCCCTGACTTTTGTGTAAACTAATTCTGGGGTTATCATCGCTGAACCTATAATAGACGCTGGACCCATTGCAGAGAAGAAATAGTTTAGCATGTAAAACGAAAAGCCCAGAACTGCAGCTTCACCGACCAATGTAGGCATTGGCTTAAATCCAAATAAGTAGGGGTCGATAAGAAGGAGTGAGTACATTATCAGCCATAAAGCTACACCGGCATAACCGACGGTAATTAGCTTTTTCCTTCCTATTCTGTCGATAAGATAAATGCAGACCAGTTGCCCTGGGATCCCAGCAAGGAATTGAGCAACATAAGTAAACGTTATTGGTGTTAAACCTAGATTATAAGCAATAGTTATTGGTCCGTAAATGGCAAAAGTGGATGAATAAATATCATAAAGCAACCATAGGACTGACGCAACTATTATAAATGGCAAAGAGGCTTTTAACCTGTTAATAAACTTCTCTCTATCTAAATTAACTCCCAGAAAGACGCCGAAATCAGTTTTTAATTTGTTAATTTCTTCATCTAATGGTTTAACTTTGCTTAAGAACATTAAAGTTTCAGTCAATTTCCTTCTTGCAAGAATAACAGAAAACGCTGGTATCGCACCTACTCCTAAAGCCACTCTCCATGCCAAGCTTGCAGGCAAAAACATCGAAGCTATCTGATCAACAAAAGCTGCAAAAACCGCTCCTAATCCCCATAGTACAGCAAAAGTAATAACCATCATTTTCCCTCTATTTTTAGCTTCGACATTTTCTGCTACAATGATTGGTGAAAGAACATAATCTGCCCCAATACCCATTCCTAAAATTAAACGGGATAGAAATAACTCCGCATAGTTCTGTGATAGTGCTTGGGCTATAGCACCGATAGTCATGAGAGTAACGTCTATACCATACATCTTCTTTCTTCCCTTGAAATCTGAGATTGCACCGAATATTATAGCGGAAATTGCTGCACCGAAATAAGAACCAGCTACAAGAACCCCTTCCGTAACTTTATTCAATGAGATGAAGTTTGCTATTGTGTAAATTACTAGGGACAGAGAGTAAAGATTATAACCATCTGTGAATACTCCCATACCAGAGACCAAAACTGACCTCCAAGTGAGTCTCATATTTCAATAAGTAAACACTCGTGTATAAAAACATATCTACATTTAGTAAAAACTCGAAGATAAAAATTCAGTAAAAACAAGCTTATTACCTCATTTGATAAAGTACTCATGTGCTAATTAGAAAACCAGTGCGAATGCTATCTGGAGTTACAATTGTCTCTATAATGACTCATCCTCATAAATGCCCCCATGGTAAGTGTATATTTTGCCCGGGAGGAGTGGAATATGGAACCCCACAAAGTTACTATGGTAAGGAACCGACTTTGATGAGAGCAATAGAAAACAATTACCATTCTTTTTACCAAGTCCAGTCAAGGTTAAAGCAATATGAAGCAAATGGTCATATACCAAGTAAAGTTGAGCTAATAATCATGGGAGGGACTTTTCTTTCTACTCCGTTAGATTACCAAGAATGGTTTGTCACACAAGCCTTGGAAGGAATGAACAGATATCCTTCACCAGAAAAACCAAATTTTGTTTATCTTGAAGATGCTCAGTTGAGGAATGAAACTGCAAATATAAGATGCGTGGGAATGACTGTGGAAACTAAACCTGACTGGGGGAAAGAGTGGCATGCTAATCAAATGTTGAGGCTGGGGGTAACTAAGGTTGAGTTAGGGGTACAGACTGTCTACGATGATATTTTACAAAAGACAAATAGAGGGCACACTGTAAAAGACTCTATAGAATCAACAAGGATACTGAAAGATTCTGGGTTCAAGATAGTTTATCATGTTATGTTGGGTTTGCCCAGTTCAGACCCAGACAAAGACTTGGAAGCCTTTAAAATAATGGTTACAGACCCGGATTTTATGCCAGATATGCTTAAAATTTATCCTACACTAGTCGTTGAAACAGCACCATTAGCTGAGTTATGGAAAAGAGGGTTATACAAGCCATACGACACAGAAACGCTTGTAGAATTAATTTCTGAAATGTATAGATTTATTCCACCTTGGGTAAGAGTCATGAGAATTCAAAGAGACATACCTGCTAACATAATCTTGGATGGGAATAAGAAGGGGAATTTAAGGGAACTTGTAGAAAAAAGAGTTAAAGAGAAAGGGATAAAGAATAATGAAATTAGGTATAGAGAAGTTGGAATAAGATGGTTACACGATGGAATTTTACCAAAAGAACCGAGACTAAGAAAGTATGAATATGAGGCAAGCGGAGGGACTGAAGTGCTTCTATCCTTTGAAGATGATGATGGGATCTTAATTGGGTACTTAAGGCTCAGGTACCCATCTGAAAAAGCACATAGAGAAGAAATTAGCTCAAAAACTACGATTGTCAGAGAATTACACGTCTATGGACCAGAAGTTCCAGTACATATCTTAGATGATTTCTCATTCCAACATAAGGGCTTTGGAGGGAAATTATTGGCTGAGGCAGAAAGGATATCTGCTGAGGAGTTTGATGCCAAGAGAGTTCTTGTTCTATCTGGTATAGGTGCAAGAGAATATTATAGAAAGAAAGGGTATTACAAACTAGGTCCTTATATGGCTAAAGATCTAAATTGATTAATGACTCCACGAAACTTATGACTTTTTCAGCCGTTTCTTTGTCAATTTTCATAGGGACGGAATACCTAAATTCGATTCTAATTTGATCAAAGAATTTTATCATTACCCTTTCCTTTCTTATCTCCTTAAATCTAGGCTCATGCTTTTCAAGAATCCTTAATAGAGCATCGAAGTCTAGGTACCAAGGGACTACAACGTTGTATTTGAGGGAAGAAGTAACTAGGTATAGATGAAGTGCCTCTTCAGCTAAAAACGCTGAAATATCATAGAAGCCATTTTCAAAATTAAGTTTAGAAGATTTCAAAAATTCAATTATCTGCCCTTTATGATCCTCCATAGTTACTAGTTTAATAAGCTCTTATATATAATCTTCAATCCTAACTTTATTATCACCATTTCCTTCAGAAATTATTTTATAAACATTTTTACACGCTTGAAGTAGTGCATTTTTAAGCGTATTTGAACTAGAAGAAGCTCCTGCAATATGAGGAGTCCCAGTAAAATTCTCCAACTCCCAGAGTTTACTCGTTGAAAAATTCTCTTTCCCATTAACCCTCCAGAAAACATCAGTCCCAAATCTAACACCGGGTTTTTCTTTCAACAACTTGTACACATCCTCTTCAACAATAGTCTCAGCCCTCCCTACATTGACTATTATACTTCTTTCCTTCACTTTGGAAAGAACGGAGTAATTTAATATTCCCCTTGTTTCCTTATTTAAAGGAAGGGTAACAACTACCACATCAGCCTTTCCAATTACGTTTGGAAGGTCTTTTAACGAGTATTTTTCATCGAAGTGATTGCTCTTAAATGACCTTGAAACACCTATAACATACATATTGAAACCAAGCTTACCTATTTTTGCAACTTCTGAACCTATTCCTCCAGCACCTAAAACCATAAGAATTGAATTATTCAAAAGATATGTCTCGACCTTTTTCTTAAGCCCAACACCTTTAGCTAATGCCAAAATTAAACCGAATGCATGTTCAGCAACTGAAGTAGAATATGCTCCTGCATTTGAGTAAAGTTCTTGGTCTTTCCTTAATAGCTCAAAAGGGAAATCATCGACACCAGCTGAAAAAGTCTGAATGATTTTTGCTTTTTTTGCCTTTGGTAATAACTCTCTTGCTTGTGATGGCCATAACATCAAAATTTCAGCGTTCTCGATATCTTGGTCAGACAAGTTATCATCTTTTACTGGAATTAATCTTTTGCATTCTTCAGGCAATTTAACTGTAGAAATAATCATACTAAGTATTTTCTCTCAATAAGTTTTATTCTTTCTCTCGTGTTGTTACTAGCTATCCTTATATATTACTATTTTCAAGTAACTACTATGAGCAAATATGTTTCTAAAGTGACAAGGAATTATCAAATCACTATTCCCTATGAAATAAGAGAAATGCTAAACATAAAAGAAGGAGAATATGTTGAGTTTATCATTGAGGGAGACAAAGTGATTATAAAACCAATAAAAAAGAAATGGACTACAGCTAAACTTGGTGAAAAAATAAGTGTGGAGGAAATAGAAGAAATAGCAAACAGGGCGTTTGAATGATTGTGGTCGATACTAACGTCTTGGTTTATGCAACATTCGAAGATAATGAATTCTTTAGTCAAAGTATGAAGATAATAGAAAGAGGAGATATAATAATTCCTCAGATAGTAGTTTATGAATATATAAAAGTATTAACAGAAAAATACCCTGACTTAAGTTTTATAAAGACTAAGATAGAAGAACTGAAGAATTTCACAATAATACCAGAGGACATAGAAACGATAGCAAATGCCGTTAACTTACTCAATGAAATGTCGTACTCGTTAAAGAATTTGAACGATTTTATTATACTTTCTTTGACCTTAAAAATAGGAGGAGAATTAGCTACTTTTGATAATAAATTAAGAAAAATCGCTGAAAAGAAAGGTATTAAAACAATACCTTAATCAGATTTTTGATAATCGAACATGAGTTCGGTTTATTAACTTTGTAGTGGACTTTAAATTAATGTCTCAAAGAAAAGTTTTCTTGAGAGAAAGCTCTGGGCTTATCAAAAACGCAACTCTGAAGGATTTGGTGATGCTGAATGTAGCTAACATGGGCGCTGGGTTAGCTGTATTTGAAGGGATCTCTCCTTATTCTACACCAGGGTCTTTGTTATGGTTATCTTCTCTTATTACATTCCTAATTTCCCTTCCCCTTGTGTTTACTTATACCTATCTTCTACTGAAAATGCCTTCCGAAACAATTAAATATTTAATAGGTGATAATATGATTTGATAGGCGAAGATGAGAAAAAAACTGTATTGAATGGAAATATACAGCAAAGATATACTCGACGTCTATGTGAGCACTTTGCAGAAATCGGATAAGGAGGTGTTGAAGATACAAAAAGACTCCTACAAGATTGTTAGCTATAAGGTCAAACATAATTACAATGTTGATGGTTTTCTGTTCAGCTACCGCTCCCTACTACAGAAAGCAATAGATATAATCTGAGATAATATCACGTGGATTGATAAGTGGGAGGAGAAATGTTATGAGATTGAAAGCGGAAGGAAGAGGAAAAAGAGATGTTATCAAATTAAACGACTTATCCCACTGCTTCCAAAGACTAGGGAGTTCAAGAAAAAGCTTAGGGACGAGCTGTTAAAGGGCTGGTCTTATGCTTCCCACTACGTTGATTCTGCAATAAAAGTAGCTTATTCTATTTTGAAGTCTTGGAGGAAAAACCACATTAAGGGGGAGAGGAAGAGAGCAAAACCTACGGTCAAGAAGCTGTTTGCTAGAGTCAAGGAGACTCTGTACAACTACAAGAATGGAAAAATTAGAGTTACGATAGTCCCTAGGAAGCTGTACTTAGAGTTTGACTTAACAAAAGCATGGCTTAAGAACAGGGTTAAAGGGCTGGATCTAGGTGAGCTGATACTGACAAGGAGCGACTTGGTAATTACTTTCAGAAAACCAAAAGAGGAGAAAAATCACGCTGAATATATTGGTTGGGACTCAAACTTGTTCAGCCTAGATGGCTTTTCACCGAAATACGGTTGGATAAAAATTGACCTGAGCGGGTTGTACCACATCCACAGAGTTCACGAAATAAAGAGAAAGAGAGCTCAAAGCATAACTAACAAAAAGTCCTCAGTAAAGGAGAAAGTAACAGAGCACGGTGAGAGGGAGAGAAATAGAGCTAAGGATTTTGTGCATAAACTCACTACAATACTGACTAGGTTGTTCCCAAATGCAATTCACGGCTTTGAGGACTTAAACAAAGAGGGGATGTTTAATGATTCACGGGAACACAACAGAGATACTGCTAAACAGAACTGGAAGCAGATAGTTAGCTATATGTCGTACAAAACCGAGATAAAGCTGGTCGATCCTAGGAACACTTCTTCAACCTGTCCCAGATGCGGAGGAAAGATGATAAAGCTCCAAGAGGGGCAGGTGGTTAAATGCGTGAAGTGTGGGTTGGAATTAGACAGACAGCTCTGCGGGGCTATAAATATTTACCTCAAAATGTGTGGCTTTCCCCAGAGCCCGAGCACCTTCTTCCGTGCGGTGATAAAGAAGATGATCCCTCGGTGGAAGACACAGATGAGGGCTTTGGGAGGGGTTTTCACGAAAGGGGGTAAGGGCGATGATATGCCACCGATGAACTCAAGAAGGTGGCTGAGCCTAATGAACCCCAAGGCTTACATAGGCCTATGAATGCCTATGTAAGCTGAACCCCTAGGACGGGTGGAGACTATATATGGATATCTAGGAAGCTAAATGGAGCTTTAGGATCAATTATGGGGGTAGCTTTTGCATTCAACATGCCACCTTACTTTGCATTGTCAGCGTTTTTCTCGGTTGCAGCTATAAACCTTGTTTTCCTAGAGATAGGTACATTAAATCACATTTCGTCTCTAGTTTATCTAGCAAATAATGTATTTGTTAACCCTTACGGTACCTTGACAATGTCCCAAGAGCTATTATTTTACGTTTTAGCGGCAATTTCCTTTGTTATCATTATCTTGATAAATATTTTCAGGCCAAAATGGGGTTTCAAGTTAACAACTGCATTAGGAATTCTATCCTCAGCAACACTTATCTTGGCTATGATAATAGTTGCCATAAACATCCCAAATTTCCATCAAAAAATCCAACCGTTCCTAACTGACTTCAATATCACTGGCAATGTTACACCATTTAAATTCAGTCTTGGCTCGACCCTCTACATGATACCTTTCTTCATGTCTTACGCTTATATTTGGCTTTACGCAGGACCTGCAGTAGCTTCAGAAGCAAAAGAAGGATCTTTAAAATTAAACTTAATCTTAGGAAGTATAATGACTTTCGCTATGATAACTTTTCCATTCCTTATAATGGATTTAGCTGCTGGACCCGCATTTAACTTAGCATATTATCCTTCTTATACCTATAACTTTTGGAGCGTCGCAATTTACTTGTCTAATCCGGTCCTGCAGTGGATTTTAGGTATTGGATTAATTGCATGGAATTATTTTGTAATGGCATTTGGCGTTGTAGTTTTTGCAAGGTATGTTTTTGCTTTCTCTTTTGACAGACTCTTCCCCTCAATATTTGCTAAATTAAATAAGCAGGGTTCACCAGTCTATGCACACGTCTTAGACTTAATTACAACTTTGATATTTTTGACAATCCCGCTTATCTCCATTTCCGGTGCATCAGCACTATACTCTTATACTCCTCTAGCTGTTGCCTATCTCTTCCTTGTCTCTTTAGCCGGTGTAAAAGTTGGCCTCCAAGATAAAGACAAAAAGATTCTTGCTGTCAGTTTACTCTCTTCAGCTCTAATGCTCGCTACTGAAGTTGAAATATTAATACCGAGCAATAACTACCCGTTTAGCGTAATAGGGACTTCTGGGTTAAATATAATTGCAACTGCTTACATATTCTCTCTTGTGGGCTTAGGAGTCATAACTTATGCTTTAGCGAAGTATTTTAGAAAGAAAGAAGGGATAGACATCTCATTAGTGTATAAAGAAATTCCGCCTGAATAGTCTCTTTATTAGTGTGACAATTTAAAAAGTAATACTGGATTAAGAATAGTACCAATGATAAGCGTCACACTCACAGTCAATAAATTAACAGCATTAAGCTATCTTTCAAACCCAAAAGTTTTGGAGAATTTTAAAATACACGTAGTAAATGAAGTTGAGGCTGAAATAGATGGAAAACAATTCTTTTTCTCAAAAAAAGTCAATTTACAAGATGTCGAATACAGTTTTACAAGAAAGAGATTATTAAAGGTAGAGTCTCTTACGCTAAGATTTAGCATCCTAACCAGAAAAGATGGAGTTACTATCACTGTTAGTGGTGATAATAAACTTCTAAGAAACTTTAATGAAAAGAAATTTGTTGAAGACCTAGTATTGCTTGAGACCGAGAAAATGCTCACATCAAAACCTATAATGAGTTTAAAGGTAAAGAGAGAGGAAATAACTGATATAATCAACTTAGCAATTACAAAAAGTATCAATTCAACGTTACTTCTTTGGTTATCTTCAGAAAACAAATTCGTAAGAATGAAAATAAGAAACGGAGAAATGATAGAAAAGATAGGAGACTTTACATCTCTAGGAGAAAACGTTGATGTATTTCTTAAGCAGTTAGCAGTTACTTAGTACATCCCTCCCCACCTCACCAGATTTATCATTATCTTCTTTTGCTTTAACTTTTATGATTTTTTGGAACTTATCCATCAACTTTATATATAGAACTTATTATATATTAACATTTTATTGGTAATACATAAAAAGTTGTCAACCATTGCGACAATATATTGAAAACATTTTATAATTTTAGATATTTCTTGGTCCCTAACTTTACATAATGTTTAACGGATTGCGAAAAATACGAGAATTACCAACGCAAAGTTAACTTTATAAACTATCTCCTCCACAAAGTTTTCCCTTTTTCTCTTATCTCAATAACCCTATGAATAGGAATTACTGTCTCGCCGTCTATCAGATAAATGTAGTAGTTATCTACTCTCTCTATTTGTGAAAAAGGGATTTCAGCTACTCCTTTAACTCTGTCCCTTATTACTAAAAATACATCCTCTTTCTTCTTATCGCTATATAAGACTCTATTGATAGCATCCTTTATTCTCATCAAATCACAACTATTTTTAGGACTTCGGATTTTTAATTTACTTCTACACGAAATGAAAGGTTTCCGGTTTGAGGGAAAACTCTTATTGAGTATAAAACTTGAATTCTACGCTCACTAATTTTCGTCTAATACTTTATAACACTTTTCATTAGCATAAAGTTGTTCTTTAGCATCTTCTTAACAAGGAAGAACTTTTCTTAAAAATTACGATAGATGCAAGATTTATAAAACAATAAAAAATATTTACGTCTTTTTCTCTTCTTGGAGTGCATTTATCATATCCCTTTCATATATTACAGTTTTCCCTCTTAGAGCTGAAATAACCGCAGCTACAAACACTAAAGTTGCTGAAAAGTAGAAGGCAATCCTTAAGGAATCCATAAATGCTGGGGCTATAACTGAAGGGAACCAGAACTTGCCAGTCATTGTCTGAATTGTAGAAGCTGGTATTGAACTAACTACATTTTGAGGTAACTGTGAAAGGATAGTAGAAACTGGATTATAGCCTAAGAACGCTGAAAATAATGCTGCCGTCGGCGGAATTTTAGTCATAAATGGAATCAGTTGAGGAGCACCAACTACATTTAGTGCTGACGATAGTGTACTAGGTAAGTTAAGATACAAAACATCAATAACTATGGTAAACGCTAAACCTATACTTAATGTTCCGCCAGTATTAGTTAACATGGCTCTTATACCAGAGGCTGAACCCCTATGTTGAGGAGGGGCTGCATTAATTAGGGCTGCCATGTTTGGTGACACAAAGAGACCGTTACCAATACCCATTATGAATATTATAGTAGCAAAAACTAAATAATTGAAATTATAAGGCAACATTGTTAATGCTATAAATCCAGCTCCAAGAATCACTAAACCCAAAGTTGCAAGGGTTCTAGCGCCATATTTATCTGATAACCTACCTGCTATAGAACCTATAATTCCAAAACCTGCTAATAATGGAAGTAGATATATTCCAGCCCAGAATGGTGCTTCTGAATAAGGTATTCCGTGGATGGGAAGCCAGATAGCTTGAAGCCAAAGTACAAGCATTAACTGTAGACCGCCAAAGGCAATCTGAGCAAAGAATACTGATAGAGATGCCATAGTAAATGCCCTAACTTTAAATAGGTCTAGACGGAACATTGGGTCTTTTACTTTTGATTCCACGAATAAGAAGATTCCAAATAGTACTAAACCAGAAGTTATACTTGCAATGACGTAAGGATTGCCCCATCCTGTTGCTGCAGATCCATAAGGAAGAATACCGTAAGTTATTCCTATCAGAATAAGAATTAGGGATATTGCGTAAAGTATATTGCCTGCAATATCTATTTTTTGGTTTCTGTTAGGAGGAGTTAACTGCTTAAGCGATTTGTAAGACCATATTGTGCCTATTATGCCTAGTGGAACACTAACAAGAAAAACGTCACGCCAATAAATACTCGCTAATATGCCACCAAGAATTATCCCAAAAACTCCTCCAAAAATTCCTATTACACCGTTTAATCCAAGAGCGAACCCTCTTTGATTTGGTGGAAAAGCTTCTGCTAACACTGCAGCACTATTTGCCATTAAAAAAGCTCCTCCAATTCCTTGGATAATCCTATAAATTATTAGCTGAAGAGCGGCTATGTTCCCTGTACCGGGTGTTATATACAAAAGAATCGAACCTATTGTAAATATTGCAAAACCTAGATTATACATCCTAACTCTTCCAAAGATATCTGAAAGTCTTCCTACATTAATTACCAAGACAGCCGAAACTATACTGTATCCAAATAAGATCCATAAGAGGTACTGAAAAGACGTAAAAGGATTTACGTTAATCCCCCTAAATATTGCTGGAAGCGAGATCAAAACTATATTAGCGTTCATGAAACCCATAAAGACTCCAAGACTTGTATTAGATAATGCGATCCACTTATATTGAGCCATAATATTAAGTGGTGAAAAGTTAACCTTTAAATCTTTTGATTATAAAGGTTTAAATTATAATTATGGATCTGGTTGAACATGAGTTTAATTATAATTTTTTAGGATATAATAGAATAGTTACAAGTGGTTTGTCCATACTACAAGAATGGTTATTGTACATCACCGTTACTCCCTACTCCAGATGATAGTGTGACAGCTAGAAGCAGGTGCTATGACAATTTTAAATCTTGTAGATATTATGTTGGTCAAGAGTTAAAGAACGAAATAAAGATTAATTTCTTCTCAAGAGTAAACTTGCTCAGTGAACCGATAAAATCTGATTGCCAATACTTTGATATAAAAAGGGTAAATCAAGGATATATAGCATATTGTAAATCAATAAATAGAGTGTTGACTTTATCTCAAGCTAAAAACTGCGTCACTTACTGGAGCTTATGCCCTTTCAGAAAGTAGTTTCTTAAGTGTTTCTTTCACATTAAAGACTACATTAAATGCGTCTTCGCTTATTTTCTTATTTATATAGTCACTTCTTACATAATAAGCAAACGTTGGTCTTCCTTTCTTCTTCTCATTAACAATTACTTTTTCTTTCTCTACTAATCCCTTGCTTATTAGGCTGTTTATAGCCTTATTAACAGATGCCTTTGAAACTTTTAATCTGTTTGCTATCTCTTCACTAGTTAACTTTCCGTTAGTAGCCATTAAAACTTCTAGTACTTGTATTTCGCTTTCTCCTAGATTATATAGGAATGAAAACATTCTTTCTACGTCCACTTCTCTGCCATCGGGAAATATTAGTTTGTCTGCCATTTTTTCCTCACTTAACATATTACAATAAAGTAACTAAAAAACCCCATATATTCAAAAATATATAAATATGGACAAATGTAAACAGAGTTTAATTTCCCTTATTATAACGTATTTTTATAATAATGATGTTGAATTCCAACAATATAAATGCGTTGTAGTCAAATAGCATATAATATGCACATATATCAATACAAATATTTACAATAATATATCGTTTTGTTTCTATAAGAGTGGATCGTATTATATTCCAAACTATCTGGAAAGATTTTTTATACTATTAAATACAATACATCGTATGGGTCTATTTAAAAAAGAAAAAACATATCCCCCAGTACAAGATCTAAACCAAGTTATTCAGAACTTTGCACAATATTTAAGTAGCGATGGATGGAAAGTACAGCAAAAAGTAGAAGGAAACAAAGCTATATTGCAAGCACAGAAAGGAGGAATACTAAGGGATATCTTTGCAGCAGATAGAGCATTAACATTCACTTTTGAGCAACTTCCGAACGGGTTAAAGGTAACTGTGGGTGTGGGAAAATGGCTACAGAATATCACAGTTACAGCAATTGAAGCAATCTTAATCTCAGGGTTGTTCCTAGCAGTTGACGTACCTGAAATGTTATGGACAGAACATATTGAGTCAAACCTAATGAAAAAATTAGATGAAATTGTAAATTCATCTAAAGTATCAGCTTAATACTCGCTTAATGTACCTTTTTTTCTAGCTCTTTTGAAAGAATAAGAGTAAAATCCTATTCCTAAAGGCAATAATATCACGTTGAAAAGTATTAGAACACCTATTATGTTTGCTAATTGTATTACTCCTTCTCCAGAAAGCATAGAAAGCCTTAGTCCATTTAAAGCCCATGTTAAAGGAATTGCTAAACTAACGTCCTTTAATGCAGTAGGTAAAATTGTAACTGGAAACACTGTACCAGACATCAATGTAGTAAAAGTAGAAAAGAAGAATGCAATTGGATTACCTTGCTTTACCATCATAGTAAAGCCAGCTGATATCATAGAAAATCCTATTGTAGAAAGTAATAACAGAAAGATAATTATAAACGTAGCTAACAAGTTCACGTCGTAATGCACTTTTAGGATAAGCCCAATTGACAGAGTTACTCCAGCACTGATAGTGTTTATTACAAATCCCCAAAGTACTGAATAAAATAGAAAAGAAACTACTCCACCCGATGAAAGAACATAATACTCTATTGTGCCATATACTTGTTCGTTCCTTAACCTTTGACTTATAGTAGTTATAATAGAAGACACATACCCTTGAAAAGCTAAGCCTATAACTACGAATGCAGTATAATCTGGTACTCCAATCTTTTCTACTAAATTTCCCCCTAAAGAAATACCAACAAAATAATAAGTAAATACTGGTAAAACCCACGATAACACGTTTAATACCATCTGTGTTTTATAGCTACTCCATATCTTAAATCCACGCAAATAGATATATGCGTAAAGCTTGTCTATTACTCCTCCCGTCTTTTCCAACCCCCTCTCCTAGATTTATTCCTTGTAGAGTCTATTTCTTCGCCTATCAAATATACGAAAACATCTTCGAGCGTAGGAGACTCCTCCTTGATTACGTTTCCAGAAATGCTCTCACTCTCAGGAACTCTAAGAAAGAAAGTCCCATTATCATAACCTACGACATATTTATCAAATCCTCTAGGAACATCTCTTACAGAAACTAGCTTAACTTTACCTAGTTTAGCTAGAATATCTTCTTTACTTCCCTCAGCTATTAAATTACCTCTTTTTAAAACAATAATTTTATCCGCTAGATCTTCTACTTCCTTCATATTATGAGAGGTAAGCAGAATTGTTTTTTCCTTGCTAATTACTTTAATTAGACTCCTAAAATCCCTTGAGCTTACTACATCCATACCTAACGTAGGTTCATCAAGTAAGATGACTGGAGGGTCTAAAATCAAAGCTCTAGCTAAAGCTAATTTCCTTTGCATCCCCGTACTATATTTCATGTATTGGACATCTTTCCATTCAGAAAGACCCACTAGCTCTAGGACTTCGTTTGCAACCCTTTTAGCTTCACCAACTGACAACCCTTGAATTATTCCAAAAAAGACTAGATTATCAAAACCAGAAAGCCTATAATAGAAAGCTCTTTCACTAACCATCATCGTACCAATATTTCTCCTTACTTCTTTCTCTTGTTTAGTAACACTATAACCATTAATATAAGCGTCTCCATTGTCTGGGATTATCAAGGTAGAGAGAATTTTTATTAAGGTCGTCTTTCCCGCTCCATTATGACCAACTAGAGCTCCTATCTTTCCTTTTTCAAGTTCGAAAGAAACATTGTTTAACGCTTTTACCTCTTTCCCACCCGTTTTAAAAGTTTTAGATACGTCAGCTACTTTTATCAAATTCTTCAAGTCCCCTTTTCAGAATTTCTTTCACTTTCTCAATTTGTTGAGGGGAAAGAGAACTCTTATTTTCTATTAGATAGCGTATATTAGAGTCTGTTTCATCAATTATTACCTCATATTGATGTTCTGGACTTATAAGTTGCTTTCCTTTTTCAGTGATTTCATAATAGTTTTTTGATCCCTCAACCTTAGCAACTTTTACATAGCCTTCAGCTTCAAGTTTGTCCAATGCGGGATATATTGCACCAGGTGAAGGCTTCCAAAACCCTTGTGTAACTTTCTCAATTTCCCGCATTATATCTGCCCCAGTCATGGGGCCCTTTGACACCAATATAGTAAGTATAAGATATCCAAGACCTCTCCTTCTATGATGGTGATGCAACATAAGATATCATTTGCGATACCAAGCTAAAAAAATTATCCCTAAATTTCTAAGCAAAGCGAAGATAAAGTATATTAGAGTTAGAAGGATATTTCTCTTATGGAACAGAGAATAACGGAGTATGTCCCATTGTCGAGACAATTAAGGTTATTGGAAGTGAGGCTAAGCTTCTTGTTTTAAGGTACTTGTTTGATGAAAGTAAAGGTTTTAATGAATTGCAGAGGGCTACGAAGTTAAGTTCTAAAACTTTATCCAGTGCCTTAAAAGATTTAGAAGAAGCTGGAATAATAAGAAGACTCGTATAGCGATAGACCATTTAGAGTAAGATATGAGCTGACAGAAAGAGGAAAAGAGTTAAAACCGCTATTTCAAGAGATGGAAAAAGGGGAAACAAGCATTTGCTTAATAAAGAATAAAGGGAAAAAATTATTTTCAAACAATCAAGCTCCTTACAAATAAGAAGAAATCTTATTTTATTAAAAACAACTCTAATAATCATATATTAAGTGATAAACATTCAAGCTATTTATATGCCATATACCATGAACCAGCTCCATTCGTTCTGTATAAACAAGGGAAAACTTGAATGATGGTCTGAATTGAAAGTTAGGAGCTCATAGGAGAAACTAATATCACGTTGTCTCCTCTTATTATTATAGTTCCTACTTTCCTTGTACTTCCATCGCTCATTACTTCTTCAGAATTCTCCAATACTAAGTTCATGTGCATATCATAGCTCTTTAAAGTCCCTCTTACTATCTTTTCTCCTTTTAGTTTTACCATTACTGTTGAGCCCAAAGCTTCAGCTAAAACTTTGTGTGCTGATTCAGCCAAGATAACACCCAATAGAGAGATACTCATATCAGTATAAATATTTAACGATAGGATACATACACTCGTCTCTCAATAGAGCCATAATACCCATTAAGCTAAGAAGGATGGAAATACCAATAGAAAGATAAAAGCCAACTTATAGTTAAACTGCAATGGATAACTGTGGAAAATGTAGGAATTGTGCTACAAAGAGGAGAAAATAGCGGGATTATGGCTTTGCTTCGATCTGACGTAGAAATCACAAATGGCCAATTATTCCTTATACAAGATGGTGAGAAGAAAACTGTAGCTAGACTGGACGAATATTCATATATAAATGAGTTCTTTGATGAAAAAGCTCCTTTTAGCAGAACGTTGCTTAATGATAGCATAAACGTTGAATTACTTCACATGAATACAGTAATAAAAGCAGAAATGTCAATTGTAAAAAAATACAATCATTCATCGTTGCCTAAGCCTGGTTCAATAGTTAAATTTTTGCCAGAGATAAAAGATGATAGGGATTTACTAGAGTTTTATCAACTTCAATCTCTACAAGGATACATAAAATACGGTAAGCTAGCAGGGTCAAAAATTCCTTTGTTATTAGACCTTAATTCAATGACAATGCATGTTGGAGTTTTCGGGGAAACAGGTAGCGGAAAAAGTTATGATATGAGATATATGATAACCCTCCTTTCAGATATAAATATTGGAGACAAAACAACCGGGATTCCATTAATAATATTTGACGCTAATGGAGACTATGCAGATTTCACTTCTTTTAACATTGACTTAGTAAATAAAGGCAGGGGTTGGATTAAAAAATACGTTATAAGAGATCCACTTAGTGACGCAGAGATTAGGCTATCTATTGATCTTTCGTTGTTTACACCCAAAGACTTAGCAGATTTCATAATTTCCTTAAAGTACGGAGATATAGCTCCAAACTCGCTTCAGTCTAACTTGTTAGAGCAAGTCCTTTCACAACATGACCCTTCAGAATATAATTGGCTTTTGAGCACGAGAGAAGGTATTGAAAGTTTAAAAATAGAGTTAGACAACTTAAAAACTTCTGGTTTTAGTCCTAGCACTGTAAGAGCAGTAAACAGTTCACTTGAAGTGTTCTATAACAAAATTAAAAACTACTCCTTTGTATCTTCATCATCAACATTTAATGATCAAACACTAGATATTCTTTGGAACACTAAGGGATTATCTATAATTGATTTTTCTGCAGATGGTTCACCGGGAGTAGATATACCGACAAAACAACTTATTGTAAGTTACGTTTCTCGTCTTGTTTTAAAGTATTTAACTAATGCAAAATATTCTGGGAAACAAAAATTAATTGGAGTTGTAATTGAAGAAGCGCAAAACTACATACCATCGAACGACTATCCAGTTAATGCTAGAATAACTAAAGATGTTCTAGTCACTTTAGCAACACAAGGAAGAAAATTTGGCGTTTCACTCTTCTTAGTCTCTCAAAGACCTGCTTTTATAGATAAATACGTGTTGTCAATGCTTAACACTTTCTTCTTCCACAGAATTTATCATGAAGACGTTAGGTATGTCATGTCAGCAACTGGGGGTCTACCGGAGCATTTAGCAAAAAGTTTGCCTACACTAGAAACAGGTTATGTAATTGTATCTGGACTAATGTCTGGGTTAAAGTCTCCTGCATTAGTTAAAATTCCATGGGATGATAGGATCGGATCTTATGCTGGTTATGTAACAGATATAGAAAACATTCTGGTGAGCTGAGATGTGTGATTTTAGACTTAGTGAAACTTCAGCCTCAGCAGAAAGCATTTATAAACTATATGAATGTGTAATGTCCAAGACTGAAGTTGTAAATAAAATTAAGTTCTTCAAACAAATCGGAGAAGAAATAGAAAGAGTAAAAAGTGTTAGAGAGTCACCAGAGATAATAGCACTAGTTGCTGATTGGGGACAAGGTAAAACTACGTTGCTAAGTGTATTAGAAGAAGTTACGCAAGTCACTAAATTAGACTTCGTTGATATGCTAAAAACTGATCTTCCTTTGGAGGGAAACGTAGTATTAATAGATGAAGTGGAAACTAGCATAGAACTTTTATCCCAGTTCAGAGACAAGGTTAAGGACTTTTGGATTAAGATAAAGGATCTTGCGAATTCCAAAGGAAATAAAATAATCTACTTGTCAATGACGCCCAGTGCATATTCAAAGATATTCGGTGAAATGCTCAAGGATTTATTCCCAGAAACATATGAGGCAATTGTACAAAGAGTTAAGAAAGTGTTCTTAATGCCTCCGAACAAACTGGAGTTCCTAGCTGTTATCGACTGTCTGTTAGACTTTAACCACCAAAAAGATAAGAAAATCCTTGAATATTTAGATCTGCCTTACTGGACTATTGGACAAGAGAGAAGGAAGCTCGCAAGGTTCTTTAATGACATATTATGTAAAAGCCTAGAAAGCAAAGAGCCAATAGATGCAATATTTAAGCTCTTAATAGATAATCAAAACCTTAATGATGAAGGAGAGACTATAAGAGTGAACGAAGTATTAAAATTCGAAAGGGAACTAGATAAGAATGAAATAAAGGAGTTCCATAAAGAATTGTTAAGTAGAATATTTGTAGAGAAACCTATAGAGAAACTAAAGGACCACGTCGTTGAGGGTTTTCTTGTTGATTATTACTCATGGGCTGAGGTCGCTAAAGACTTAGATGCATTAGAAGACTTTTTGTTAGTTTACCTTAATGAAAAAGATAACTTGGATCAAGATCTTTACGTATTTCTTTCAAAGGATATTGATAAAGTGATCTATGAAAACGTGAATAAGGGAAATATAAACGAGGTTGTTGAAAGACTGAAAATAAGGAGTAAGAGAAAAGCTTATGCTTTGACATGGAACATCTTTGAAACTCTTGTAAACACCAACGTTGGGGGTTCAATAGTAGAGTTTGAGAGTAGAGAACTTAAAGAGAAAGCGATAAGGTTTGTTAATGAGGCGCTGATCAACGATGAAAAAGAAGTAGAAGCGTTTATCTCCTTCTTAAAATATGGTTTGGAATTAGAATTTGAAGAGAAGAAAATAGATGGACTAACAACACTTCTCATTTTACCTAAATATCATATGATTATAACTAAAAATCCAGGCAAATTACCGGAAGATTATATAATACATGGAATAATAATATTATCTGACGATTCCTCTAGGGATCACTATTATCAATCCCTTTCTGTTAAAGTCTTACACTTGCCTCTTAATACCGTAAAGAAAAGACAGATGCTTTACATTAACTTTTATGAACTCTATCAAAAAGGAGTTAGACTTAGAAAAGAGTTAATCAATATCAAACTTGCAGATGTCGTTTCTTCAGTTAGAGGATTCCTAGACTCTATAGAAGATGAGCTCTCATTACCAAATCTGCCAATTGCAAAAGGCAATAGGAGACCTATACAATCTTTCAACTGGATAGCTTTTGCCCCAGAAATTTATCCTGCAAAAGCTTCAGAAGTATTCACAAAAGTTAACAGCATAGTGAACGAGAGATTTAGGATTTTCGGATCTAAACAGTTTCACCTAGAGGACATAGAGACTGCTGAAACGTTCTTAGAGGACGTTGTTCAATACTTCGCAGAAAACGAAATCATAAATGTAAATGGAGAAGTCATCGATTTCTCTAACCTAGCTGGAGAAAAAGTCAAGGAGTTCACAAAAGTTATGATAGGATTTCTAAGACAACAACTGAAAGACAAGTTAGAGAATGAAATAGTTAAATACATCAGAAACGAAGAAAAAAGTGATTTACTGAATATAGTGCAAAAGACCTTTGGTGTAAAGAAAAACGCTAGCCTGGAGTTTATGGTTTATTCTACTATAGCAACTGGAGAAATAGGTAGTTATGTTAATGCAAAAGATCTAATTTCACTTAAGGAGATAAAAGATCGACTAAACAAGATTAATATGAAGAATGAATACTTTATAACTGCTAAAAGAAGAGCTGCCGGTATAAGGAGAATAACGGATATGGTAAATACAATCAGAGAATATATTAATTTAGCTGAAAGAAGCGATGAAAGAAACTATGTTAGACTATCTTTTGTTATATTTTTATTAGATAAACAACTATCAAGATTTCTCCAAGAACTATCAATCGCAGAAGAAAATATTGCTAAGATAAAGACTGAGATTGGTAAAAAAGTTGAGATAATAAATAAAGCTAAGGAACTAGTGAATGTCAAAGAAGTAGAGGAAGAAAAAGTATTGACAAAACTACAGCAAATAGTTGAAGAAATAAAGGAAAAATTCCTCAAAGAAGTAGAGGAAGAAGATTCAGAGAACTTGATGAATTTTATAGAAAGCATAAAGAAAATTAGTGGGAATGATTCCAGCAATCTAGATCTAATCCTTTGGGAAACAGTAAAAATAATAATGGATGGAGCATCTTTGCCTCTTACCGAAAAGCTTAAGGACACGTTCTCGCCCCTATTGCCTTTAACAGGCATTAACCATAGTATAGCGAAGTTAGAGGCTGAACTTAAAGAGATAGAGAAGGTTTACCCTGAGATAAGTAAAATGTATTCTCAATTAGAGGAGAAAAGGAAGGAGTTACAGAAATTAATACAAGAAGTAAAAAGAGAAGCTGGTGGTAAATAATGATGCTTAATGAATTAGTTAACTTAGTAGCAGAGAAAAGAAAAGAAATCAATAAGGAAAAAATAGAGAAAGAACTTAGAGATGTCCTAAACCAACTTTCAGCAATGAGAGAATCGATAGAAAAACTCAAAGAAATTAAGCTAAAAATGATATTATGTGATGAAGAAATTAAGGAAATAAGAGATGATATTTTATCAGCATCTGACCCGTCTACTCTATCCAAATTAGTAAGTGTGCTCTATACAAAGACTGTAGATTGCTATAACAGAAAAGAGGAAGAGAGAAGGAAAAAACTAGAAGAAGAAAGGAAGAAGATTGAGGAACTGAACAAGAGGCTAATGCTTTACAAGAAAATATTTAAGAACGTATTGGGAGAAAACATAGATATATATTTACTCAATGGCCATGCAGAAGATTTAGAAGGAGAGATTAAAAAAGGAGAAGAACAGCTTAAGGGACTTTATGAGAATTTAAAAGTTAAGGTAGGAGACAAGTTAGACTTGCTAATACAGCTAATTTATTCAAACGAAATTGAAGTAAACAAGGACAACTACTCTGAAGTTGTAGAGCTAATAAAGTTCCTTATCGATAAGGGTATTATAGTCTCAATAAGGTTATCAAAATGAGTGATATAATAGAAAAGATAAAGGAAATTGCGTTAGAAGAGAAGGAAAAGGCTAACAAGCTTAGAGCAGACATAATGCTTATAGCAGATGATATAAGAAGTAAGAGGTTAGACATTTCGTTTGAAACTGTAAATGGATCAGTAACTGAGCATACCGCTTGTGCGATAGACGGAGGAAAGTATGAGTTTGATTTAGGGGACTCATATCTGATTATGGCTAAAGCTGTGAATGTAACTGGTAAGTATGGAGAAGTTAAAAAAATTCCTCCAACGGTGATAAGAGATTTCAAAATTATTAGTGATTATTATGGTGAGGATGAAGTAAAAAAGAACTCTATCAGTTTAATGTTATCCCTTGAGACATCTCTCCTTAATAATGCTAATTCCGACATAGTTTTTATTGACGGACCACTTATTGACCCACCAGTTTATGATGAAACTCTTGATGAATATTTCATAGTAAGGAGTTCAATCGTTAAAAGAAAAAAACCTATTGGGATTGTTAAAAGATTTAGCCATAGAATACTAATTAAATATTTATTCAATCAAGGATATGAACTTACAAATGTGCGTGAAAGCTATCTAGTTACCATGCTTATGACAGAGTTAAGGAAAAATGTAAAAAACAAGGAAAGCGTCTTCCTAGGATGGATTGATTGGAATAAGATATTCAAGGAAGGAGAGTCACTCTCTGATCTCAATAGCTTAGAAAAAGCATACAGAAAATTCGATACATCAATGTATTCCGCTTACTTTCAACTAAGCGCAATTTCTCCAGTAGTTAGAATTGATGTAATAACACAAGAGGGGATTGAATACGTGAAAAGCTGGGGGATTGAAGGAGAAAAAGAAGTTACTATTTTAAATAAAATTGCTGATAGCCTTGCTAAGTTTAAGGAAGAAGAAGCTAAGAGTTATGTCTCGCTTTTCCAGATTGTAAGAGGGACGGATTTACAGTCTTATTTATCTAAGTTTTAGTTTTGTTTTTTAATAGATCCACAAGATCTAAAACGTTTCTTCTAGCTTCTTCATATTCCTTCAAGGCTTTAACATACTTTTCCAATCTTAACATAGCATCCTTTCCTTTATCAGTGAGTGAGTATACTGTACTTCTACCATTCTGAGTGCTTTTTATGTAGACCTCCTTTTCCAATGTTTCAAGGTATTTTGCTAGTTCAATTAGATTTATGCCAGCAGAGTACATAACTCTAGTTTTAGAAGAGTTCTCATTACAAGCACTCAGTATAGAATAGAGGACTTCAAGAGAAGTCCTCTTTACTCTTTTGCTCATTATGTGATTACTAACGCATATAGTATTAAAATTTTATGTGCAAAAAATACTTACAGTAAACTGTATGTTTCTTAAAAATCTTATTATTAACATGATTTATGACTTAAGAAGAATAGATAACAAATTTGTGGAGTTATTACTAGAAGAGTATTTTTCAGATAATAACAGTGTTGTGAATGACTTCTACATTGTAAAGCTGGCAGAAGATGAAATAAGAAAGATATATAGATTTAAGGTTTGGCTTTTCAGAGTATCTGATAACAAAGTTGACGGTTTTTCTGGATATGTTATATTTTATAAGAATAAAGTAATAATGAAATTGCCTATTATAAAGGAAATTAAATTAGACGATAAATTTATTGAGAGGATAATTAATTTATTTGAGCAAATATATCTAAGATTTAGTAGACAAGAAATTCTTTAACCATTGTAGAACTTTATCATCATTATTATCTTCTAGGAACTTCACATAATTTGAAATGAAATCATTAATGTCAGAATATTTATTCAGATAATCTCTTAGAGTCCTTATTGCAAAACTCTTGTTTAACTTATACTCTTTTTCCCCTTTCCCAAAATCTAAAATTACCCTATTCTCGTAGAATATCATTCTCCCTATTAGACTATCGTTGCTCATTAAATCATATTCTACACCATAAACTGCTTCAACTACATAACTACCGTCGTCAAAGAATTTAATCGGTCTCTCCTTGTAATAGTTCCCTTTAATAACGCTGATACCTAGAACTTGTAGATACCTTTTAGTAAGATCAAGTAGTTCTTTTTCATTGCAGTTTTTACTATGTGTTATAAGGTGAAATATATCGTCCTCAAAAACCTTTCTGCCACGAATTAAGCCACTGTTAAAAAGTATATCAAGGATTTCTAATACTTCTTTTTCACAATCCATAACGAAATCTTAGAAGCAGAGACTTTAAAGTATTATCTCTTCCTTTTTCATCTCATTCCTTAGTATCTTATTGGCTAATTGCTTTATTTCGGGTACTACTTCCAAGTCTTCTATTTTTCCGTAGAATTGGAAAATGTTGTCATAGAACTTAACTATGACTCCTATGGGAAAACCGGCAAAGTTCATCAACTTCTTCATATCTTCTAAGTAGTGCTCCTTTTCTTCGACCGCCATATTGATAATCCCAGCTAATGGGCTCCAATCAATAGGAGCTTCACTAGCTATCCTTCTTAGGTAAATTATTGAATCCTCAATCGAGTACGGTAAAGGATCCGTAACTAAAATAACTGCAGACTTATCGTTAGGAAATACCTTTTTGTATGCCTCTGCTTCGTAACGTATAGGGTGAAACTCCCAGCTTAAAAATACTGGATTGTCTACTATCACATAGTCGAACTTTTCTTCCCTAAGAAATTTTGTATAAAAATCAATAAAATCATTTACTTTATTAAAATGGTGCATGATCTTGTAATAGTCGATCCCCAACGAGAACATCTTTACAATTTTAAGTTGACCTTTTCCTAAGTCGATAGTTTTGTAAAAGTTCTCTGGACTTTTTCCTAAACCGATTTGAACTAATAAACCATCGTCATTAATACTGGCTAGCTGAGATACATAGCTCATTATGTCTCTATCTACAAAGAGAACTCTTTTACCTTCTTCTGCCAATGCCTTTGCTAGCATCAAGGAAATAGTTGATTTACCTACTCCCCCCTTGTATCCGTGAAATGTTATTCTCATTATAGATACTTTTTTTCATAAACGTGGATATAAGATTTTTTCCAAAATCTTCTAACGAGTAACAGCAATAAAGATCAACATAGTTAGCTTCATGAACAGATATACCGTAACGTCTTAAAACCTATTTTTCATTGCCCTACAATGCTAAAGCTTATAGTTATAATTATGTGATCGATTTTAAAACATTGAAATTAAGTTATTATCACGATATAAAGACCCAAAAGCTTTTCTTTATATAAGCAATATTATACATATGGATACCAAAGTTTCTGAATATATGGATACAGTAGTTGTAACTGTAGATGTTAACTCGTCTATGAATGAAATACTTAACGTGTTAGCAAGAAGTAGTAATGGAAGAATCTTAGTCTTAGAAGGAGAAAAACCAATAAGTATGATAACCACAAGGAGCATAATTGCCGCTTTTTCTGAATACGGACTTGATATGTTTAACCTCAGAGCTAAAGATTTGATGTCAGAAGACTTGGTTGTAATATCTCCTAATACTACCATAATGGAAGCTATAAGAATTTTAATTAATAATAACATCGGAGGAGTCCCAGTCTTAGAAGGAAATGTTATCAGAGGTATTTTCACAGAAAGAGAAGTGATAAAAATTATTGCTAATCTTCAATTTTCTGGTATAGTTGACTCAATTATGAACACCAATGTTGAAACAATACCTCAAAATTCAACAATACTAAACGCAGCTAAAATTATGAACCTAAAAAACATAAGACGTTTACCTATAGTAAACGAGTATAAGATGATTGGCATAATTACCGCTGCAGATATAGTCAAATATCTTGATAAGAACAAGAAGATTGGCAATGTTTTAGAAGCTGGCACACAGAATCCATGGACTATTAGCAGATATACAAGTATTGTTGATGCAGCTAAACTCATGAGAGACAAAAGAATTGGTACACTGCCAGTTGTTGAAAATAACAAACTTGTAGGAATAGTAACTGAAAGAGATTTGATGTACTCATTACTAACTGTAGAACTCAACAGCTAACATACTAACTCCTCCATAAGGAACCTCATAACCTATTATTTGAGCCTTTTTTGGTTTTACAGCCCCTAAAACAACGTGTAAGGGTCTTAACATACCTTCTGGTGATGCAACATTCCATTCTTTTGTGCCTTCCAAAGAGAAAATAGACTCAAAGTCATTTTCTTTTAGTTTCTCAATTAAGACCTCATCAAACTTAGTTTGTTTTGGTTTTGTGTTTAGATACATTAACTCAAGTCTGTGCGTTGGAGAACCCGTTCCCATTACTAAGACGTTTTCTCCACCAACTACCTTATTTATTACCTCTCCCAATTGATAATGTGTTTTTGCTGGTAAGTCAGTAATGGATACTGTTACAGCTTTAACTCCCTCTGGGTACATATACATTAAAGGAATCCATGCACCATGATCCAATCCCCACTTATTGTCCTCTTTTATAGGTAGTCCCGCTTTTTTACCTTCTTCAACTATTTTCTTTGCTAGTTCAACGTTATTTTCCGCTGAGTAACAGAATTTGTATAATTCATCTGGAAATCCGTAATAATCTTGTATACAATCTAAGGTAGGTTGTGTTTCTACTAGAAAAGTGCTGGACCAACTGAAGAAATGAGGACTAATAACAATAACTGTGTCGTATCTTCCTAACTTTTTACTCCACTCCTTCAACAAATCCTTCCAAGGATCTTTTTCTATCAATATCATTGGTGAACCATGTGATACAAATACTCCTTTCATTGATTTAATTTTCCCCTTTTCTCATATTTAATAAAGTAGCTTTCTTCAAGTAAACTAAAAATATAAGTACAATCCTAGTAATTAAAAACAGTGTATTCTAATTCATGAAAGATTAGAAAAGATAGACCAATAAAATAAATTGTTCCAATTAATCTTTACTGTGATGAAGGGAGAAAAGATGATCGTATTAAGGGGGTTGATGCCGATCTTTATCTCTTATGTTATTTATCAAAGAGGTATGCGTGCTCATGGCGGAGAGATTAAGGATGACATAGAGAAATTATTCCAAAAACCTGTACCGAGGAGTTTAATTTATGGTACATTGAGAAGAATGGAGAGATATGGTATAATAGAGAAATGCGAAGACAAAAACAGTAAGAAGATCTATAAATTAAATGAGAAAGGTTTTATCTTTTTGATTAAACATGTAGAAATATTAAGAAGCTTATCACCCGTAATTAATAAAATAGTTGATGATATGGACAAGAAACTGAATTCAAGCGGATAACTTGGTTCTAGATACTATTCTATCAAGAGCGTTCACAGTACCAGATTTAAAATGTTCCTCTGTTCTCTTCTCGAAAGGCCTCAGAAACAAAGAGAGTTGAACGTTCCATTTTGAGCAAATTTTATCTGTTTCAACAATTATTTCATGGTATCCTTTAACTGGCCCAGAGAGGTAATTGATCATAACTTTCTTATTATTATCATCTATGACTATTCTAACTTTTCCACTCGACGGAAATGCAAATCTTATATCTCCTTCATAGACGCCTTTCTGAATTTCTTTTATATTTAGCTCCCTAGTCCCCTTCCAATAATTTGGTATATCATAGGGGTTTCTTACTATCTCCCAAACCTTCTCTCTATCTGAAATATTTTTACATATAGTAAAGTCAATCATTCTTTATCAACACTAAACCATAATGGTAACTCGTGGGTTTAAACTTATTGATAAGCTTGAAGTCTTTAAAGAAATTTAAGTACTCTTCTTCAGACATTCTGACATATAATGGTGGGCCATAGCCAGTGTCCTTCTTTTCCCAATCAATTATTATAACCTTGCCACCCTTCTTTAGTATCCTTTTTATTTCTTTAACGACTTCTTCCTTGTTTTTCATGTCATGAAAAGAATTCGCTAAAAGTACTACGTCTACTGAGTTGGATGGAATAGAAGTCTTTGATGAATCTTCACATAAAAAGATCGCATTAGTTACTTTCTTCTTTACTTCCTCTACTGCAGGACAAAATGAGTCTACACAATATAGTTTATCTGCATATTTTTGTAAATATTGACAATAAAAACCGTTTCCGCATCCTAGTTCAGCAATTGTTTGACCTTTCTCCAATAATGAAGGAAGATAAGATTCTGGGTTTTCAAAATTCTTTCTGAAATCTTCATTCATTCCATGTCCATGTAAATGTCTAAACATAATTAACTATATAAAAGGAGGACTTTTATATCTTTCAATTATTTCTCATTTCCTCTAAGATCTTTTTCATCAATTTAGCGTTCTCTAACATCCAATGATCGTTGTTAAAGAAAACAAAGATATCAACAGGGTTTAATTCCACGACTCTCTTCGCTAACTCCTTTAACTCTTCTTCACTATACTCATACATATACCACTCTTCTCTTCCGTGCAATCTCAAATAAACAACATCAGAGGTTTTCACAATGTATGTGCCGATTGGAGAGTCTATTGAAACGATGGTTGCTTTGAAATCTGGCAAATTTTGATACCATTCAACATCTCTAAATTCAATCGCCATTCTTTCTCCTACAATCTTCTCAAATTCTTTAACTCTCTTCACATTCTCTTCATTAAACTTAAATGTTGGAGGCATTTGAAATAGATAAAATCGTGGATTTAATTCGTCCATCAGTTTTTGAAATTTCTCCCAACTTTCAACATCTTTTAACCTTTTAACATGGGTTATATACCTATTTACTTTTACACTCCAGACGATGTCATACTTTTTCCATCCCTTTACTTGGTTTGGAAAAGGAAAGCGATAAAAACTCATATTAAGCTCTACTGCATTTAAATCAGAATGGTTTACATACCATTCTAGATTTTGACCTTCATTCCAGTCATACATCCATCCAGATGTACCAACATATATCATTGCAGTATGCTCCTCATTTTATTTACTAATTTTTTCAACTGCTCTTCTCTGTACTTAAATTCATCTTCACCTTGAGGTCTTGGATGATATTCACCGTGAAGTCTTTCAGAATTAGTAAACATAGTTACTAATTCCCCATCGTTATATTTAAAAGCCAAATAGTCTATAAGTGAAAAATAATCCTGATAATTCTGTATATCAAATCCTAATTTTAAGGCTACTGCTCTCATAAGATACGACAAGCCTCTCCAGTACATCTCCCCAGCATCAACTAAGTCCTCTTTCTTTTTTAACTCTTCTCCTAACTCTACGTATTCATTAGAGATTTCAGCTAAATACTTGATTCTGTCTTTAACATCCATGCTCCCTAAGATTAGTTCCACGACTAGTTCTGAGGGAGTTAATCTCTTTTTAACACCAACATTTTCCAAGTACTCATAAAGTTTGTCAGGGACTATTACTTCTTTCATATTTATTTAATAGTTGTTTTAACCTATTATATACTTCTTCTATGTTTGGCCTAGCATTAGGACTTGTCATACTTTTTATTAAATCATGTATATCCTTTTCGACATCTGGAATAACTAGTTCCTCATAATACTTTAGATAAATTTCTTTAGCGTTTCCCAGACCATATCATTTCTAGTTATTTCTTAATTCCATAGTCTGGGTTAGCCCTAGGTGTTGTATCATCAGCTTCAACCACACCGCATGGGGCTCTGTCGAGCCCAACGCCATGGGGCTCCCATTAGAGTTTAGATACCTTAAACCTATGTTTATTGCTCCAATGACATCTCTATCAAGTCCGTTTTCGGCTATTCTCAGTCTGAACTTCACTACTTTCACTCTCTTTCTCCCCCTCCACGCATAGCGCATCATCAAGGGAGAAAAAGTCTTCAACCTTTTCCCAGTAAATGGGTCTGTGGTCGAGGTATAAGCTTCATTTATTGTATCTACATATAATGGTTTATTTTCTAATACGTCAACCAATTTAACAACACTCCATTGATGAATTCTATGCCTCATTTTATCAGAATGTGTCTTTTCTTCAATCTTCTTCTTTCCTTTAAACACTTCTCCGACTACAATCGTTGCGTCACTCTTAGTTGCTATTTCCTCTAGGATACTTGCAGTTTGATAGATTGTGTCTTCTTTTCTCTCTTTTTCTCTTAACTTCTTCAAAGCTTTTTTGACTTCTCTGTCCTTTGTTGATTTACCTTGAGTTATTCTCATTCTTCTTTCTGAGTAAGAAATAACAAGATTGCCTAAACCAGTTTCAACCCTATAAGCTTCAGCAATTTTCCCATCTTTAAAAAGCACAGCAGTAACGTTGTTTTTATTAATATCGACTGCTAGCACATTTTTACTTTCTTTCAGTTCCACCTCCTTTTTGAAAGTAAGGTAACAGAAAATCCTACCATCAACCAGTTTTATCTTTAGCTCTTCAGCTAATGTCCAACCATCATGACGGTACAAGTATCTATGCAAAAGCTTAGTATCTATATATTTTAACTCCAACCATTCCTCCTTGATTGTGTTACTTTTAATCCATATTGCTCCATTTTCTAATTTCCAGTCTTGTGAGTCAGAAAAAGTAATTGTCACTCTTCTAACTGCGGGCTTATCAGTCTTTGCTTTTCCTTTCATTTTTAGCTCTTTAAATGATTTAACTCTCTTCAGAACGTCTCTATAAGAACCTTTTATTACACGTGTTGCTAACCAAGGAAACTCTTTGCGGTATTGCTTGTAAAATGCTCGATGAAGAGTTTTCTGAGTAGCATCATTTTTTAGCGTAAATCCAATCATCTCCACTAACATTTTCCTATATGCAGATTCAATCTCATAGAGAGTTTTCCAACCTTGTCTATTTGTATAACATTCTATTACAACAGTCTTTTTGACTGTCTTTGATTGTGTTTTCAACATTCTCAATGATTTTTTATATTAGAGGCTCTCTTTACCGAAAATATTCTCAGCAACTCGTTGCAATCTTACTCACTTAAAGCATCAACTGGCTCATGCATATAATCCTTTGGTTCCTTATTGAAAATTGACTCTAACGCCACAAGCTTTGAATAACTCCTCTAAATATGAAAAGCCGTTAATCTCTCTTTGTAAGTAACAACGACTATAGCATCTATCTGCTTTTCCCCAGCTAACTCTATTAGTTTCTAGTCCTTTTCTAATCCTCTTTCGACCCACTACCAACGTCTTTAATAGCCACATAGCTTGTGTAAATTCCTTTTTCACATACTCCTTCAAAGACAATGTTTGCCTATCTAAATCATTTTTCTGAGCATTCCCACTTACTCTAGCATAGCATATATTATACTTTTTTGACCGTTGAATAAAACCTTTGAGAGGTTTCTAAACTTCTGACTGAGGGATATAATAGTATCCATTCATGTTATACACTTAAACTTTTCAGCCCTAATCCGCTTGATAATTGACTCTACTGACACTTTACAGCTCCGCTAATTCGCTGACTTTATATAGTTTTTTATTAAGGAATTAAGACTTCATAAGAATCTTTAAGTTTAGTGGTATACTTGGAACAGCCTTATCAATCATTGCTTTGGCATCGCCCTTTTGCTCTAAAATTACATGTATTTCATTCATAATTCTTACAACATCCGGAGGGTTGTACTCTTTCCTTGTGAGCATTTTATATAGTGTAGCTCCTAAGGAGTATATGTCCATAGAAGGATCAGCACCTTTTCCTTCAACTATTGCCTCAATTTGGTCTATAGAACAATACTCTGGTGTATAGTGAGAGACTTTTTTCCCCATTTTTCTTGCCGAACCCAAATTACTTATTTTCACTTTCACGATAGAGTTTAGGTTGTTCCAAACTTCCTTTCCCGTCTTCCCAGGTGGATGAGAAAGTGGATGAGAAAAAAGTATATTTGATGGTTTAATATCCAAATGAACAAAACCTGCTCTATGAATTTCCATTAGTGCTTTGGAGACTTTCACACCTATTAAGAGTACAGTCTTTTTCCATTCATCAGACTGACTTCTCCCGCCCTTAAGAGCGAGGATTCTCACGGTCTGAGTGGTCTTTTCCACCTTTCACTCCGTGAGCAGTCGAGAGGTGCAGAAGACCCCTCCCATAAAGGTTCATAACTGCAATATAATCACGATTTTCTTCAAATCCACAGTTAGGACAACGAAAAGTCCTATAATCACTCTCTTTCATTAATGTTCCACACTTAGGACATGAAGTTGAGGAATATGCGGGGTTAACCTTAATTACCTTCAAACCATGTTTCTTAGCTTGCCACTCTATCCATCTTTGAATACGTCTATATTGCATCAAATACAACTTCAACCTATAATTCTTCCTTAATTCGTTAACATTATAGATCATTCTGTTCAATTTCTCTAGCACTATTACGTTAGCTTTAAACAACATAGCTATTTCCACGACCCATCTACCAACTTTCTTAGAAAAATCCATTAGGATGTTCCTCTCTCTTCTGAAGAAGTGAGCAATCCTAGTGAGAATGTGCTTTGAACTCCTCCACTTTGTTGGATATTTCTTTTGTAGCTTTTGCGCTTCATTCACGTAGTGATCAGCGTCATCTAAACGGGTTG
>NZ_DBPRYF010000031.1:0-100276 GCF_059755235.1 Sulfurisphaera sp. | reverse complement strand
GGATGTAAGAAATGGAATAACTATCATAGGAAATTATGGTGGAAGACCAAGAGTTGATATGCTGAGCTTATTAGAATTGGTTAAGACTGGTAAATATGATCTAGGTATGCTAGTTACTGGCAGATTTAAACTAGAAGAAATTAACTATGCAGTAAAGTTATTAGTGGAAGGGGAAGCAATAAGAAGCTTGATAATACCTTGAAAGGAATTAATTTTGATTTAGATGGCACTTTAGCTGATACAGCTTTTATCCATAAGGAAGCATGGGAAATTGCGTTAAACAAACTAGGTATAAAGAGCGAAGTAAAAATTGAGACACTTTTAGGCAGGAAAACAGCTGAAATTGCAAAGATTTTAGCTGGTGATAAATGGAAGGAATTAATGGAAGTTAAAAACCAGATTTATTTAGAACTTGTTAAAGGAAAAGCAAAAAGAACTGAGTGTGCGAAAGAGTTAATAGACAAAGCAAAAGAAAAAGGATATAAAATAGCTATAGTTACATCCTCAAACTCTATTTCTGCTAGAGAGGTACTTAATACTATACAACTATATCCAGATCTTTTAATAACCAGTGATGAAGTCAAGAACGGAAAACCGGATCCGGAAGGAGTTATTTTCGCTCTCAATAGACTTAATTTAGATCCTCATTCTTCCATAGGTGTTGGAGATACAGAAGTTGATATAGTAGCTTTTAAGAATGCTAAGTTAGGTAAGATCTATCTAGTAAAATCTGAGGTACCAATAAATGAGGAAAGAGTGAGAAGTATGGGAGTTAAGATAGTGAATTCTTTATGCGAAATATTAGAGGAGTTAAACTAATTAGCCTAAAAGAGGATTTATTAATTGGTCGGGAAGGGTGGGGGGTCTCGCCATCCCCTATAACCCCATGGCGTAATGGGGCACCAGTAACCCTTATACCATAATACCTACCTCTGTAGATCCTAGCCTAACTATGAGCACCGCCCGGTGGGGCGAGACGGTCTCGAATCTCCTCTCTGGAGGGAGAGGGGATATCGAGTTAACCGGGGGAATCGGCCAGGTCCGGAAGGGAGCAACCGTGCCCGGCCGTCCGCGTTCACCGGTCTCCGGTGTGAGGAAGGCTAGGGTTAAATCTACAGAGGCGGGGGTTATGGTATAAGGGGGCCGACCATTTAGTGATAAATGTTGATTAATGATTTTTAGAAAGGTTGTGAAAATGCTTAATCGACTTCTTGTTTCCATGCATTGAACCCTTAGTTTTATCTATATGACTCCCTTATACTCATAAAGCTCAATAGCACAATAGAAAAATTATCTTAAGAAGTCGAACCATCAAAAAAATTCATATACTCCTAAATCATAATTATTAGTGCCGGGGTCGCCTAGCATGGTAGGGCGGCGGCCTGCTAAGCCGCTGGGGTTTCACCCCACGCGGGTTCAAGTCCCGCCCCCGGCGTTATTTTACTATTTCAATGTTATCACTTCTTACCTATTAATTGTTTAAGAACTAATTCAACAAAATTTTTAATGGAATTGTGAAGATCTTCTATAAAAATCTTATTAGAACTGAAATTTTCTTTATGTTATACTAGGTCTAGTCTCTAGAGTTATAAATTATATTCATCAGCTAGGTAATAATGTTAAACCTAATAGGAGCTCTATGTTTCATCAATGAATCTTAAGTGAAGTTAAAGGTTTTGCTTATAGTAGGTCACTTAAGCATCTATATTAATAGTGGAATCATTATTTATACTAAATTGTTGAAGCAGAGAGCTTCTTCATAAAAATTTGAGAGAAAATTTAATTCTTGATTTCCCATTTTTGTTCTAATTATCTGTCTAGTATTGTATACGTTATAGTTTTAACTGCACAAGATATGATAAGTTCTATTCAAATAGTCGAGGATTCAAAACTACAATATTTGGACAAAGAAATTGAACAATGATTATAATAGCGTTGGGAAACTGTTTCAGTTCTATGCTAAATTGTTTTAAATTATGACGATTTTAGATACTTTAATGCTAGAGTTATACATTCTTTGAGTGTGTTGTCGTTTGTGTGCTCCAGAGTCCAAGGCCAGAATGGTTATGAAACCTTTGGTGACAGATGTAGAGCTACTGCTGTGAGGAATCTGGAGTGTTCATCGTAATAAGCCAGATTGTAGTGGTTTATGTTGAATTATCGTAAAATAGCTTGAACCACCGCTATGTGGTGAATGTTTTTCATTACAATAAATTCTTTCACTTAGTCATACTGAAAATTTAATTAGGAAGTCAAACTTAGGTTCGAGTAAGCGATATAAAACTATTTAGGTCATCAAATTGATGTTATGAAATTAACAAATGTGAGAAAGTTTAGTGTTATCTAGTCAAATGAATTAATTATGAACGTATTGTTTTTATTAATTCAATAACCTATTTTTATTTAATTTTATTTATTTAAGCTTATCTATTTTTACATTCCTCTTTTTATTAAAGCAAATAAATATTATTAAACTCAGTTAATCAAAATAAACACAACTTTTATTAAAAAAAAGATTTTTAAAAGGGTATGAGTACAGTGAGATTGGTGAAAGTAAGTGGGACTTAAGGATCTTATAGTCGCTTTATTCCAATTAGATAAAGATTGGACTACTAGAATTGTTATGGGGATGCTAGTTTTAGGTGTGATATGGGGCTTATTAGGTGTTATTGACTCTTTAATGGTTAGACTACAAGAGACAATGTGGAGTACTTTTGGTGCTTTACCACTCACTCCACAAGAATACTATGCATCAATAACGCTTCACGCTGAAAGAGACTTATTCGGTTTTGCTCAGCAAGTAATTTATGCAATTATTATCTTCTTTACTATTAAACTTTTAAATCTACAACCTAGAGCTAAATGGCTACTAAACATCTCATTTATTGCACTT
The DNA here is from genome assembly GCF_059755235.1 of Sulfurisphaera sp. Classification (NCBI taxonomy): domain Archaea; kingdom Thermoproteati; phylum Thermoproteota; class Thermoprotei; order Sulfolobales; family Sulfolobaceae; genus Sulfurisphaera; species Sulfurisphaera sp. Next base: position 97,383 of record NZ_DBPRYF010000031.1, on the reverse strand, counting down.
AACATATCTATGATGTTCATGGAGGGCCCAATATTAATTACATCTCAGCAAGGGTTTGATAACTATTTCTCAGGTGGTTCATGGTACTATTTATCACCAATTGGAATTCAGGTTATTCGCTTTATGTAATCTCTCCATTATTCTTCATAGGATGGATACTTAATGATTTCTTCGTATATGGAGCAGGAATATGGATTGTCTATCACTATTATCTAGCATCAAAACAAATTAAAGAAAAGCTTCCAGTACCATTAGTGTTCTTCTTAATGATTATCTTATTATTCATGATAGGTTATTCTGGCGTTACTGTAGCTGATGTATGGGATATACTAGCTATCTATGGTGTAGTAGGACTAAACGTCATAGCAAATCAAATCGCGTTTTGGATATTCGGTCATGCGGTAGTATACATGGCTTGGCTACCTGCAGTGGCTTCAATGTATTTGTTAATACCAACGTTGGCAAATAAGCCATTATATAGTGATAAGATGGGGAGAATTGCTGCTGTTCTTTATGTAATTTTCTCTAACAATATCCCAATTCACCACTTATATATATAGTCAATCTCCCTGTTGACTTAAAAGTGTTACAAGAATTATTAACATATGCTGTTACAGTCCCAACATTTATGACATTTTTAAACTTATGGGCTACTGCAAAAGGTGCTAATATCTCATGGAATGTAATTAGTGCCTTTACTGCTACATCTTTTGCAGGATCAATATTTGCTGGAGTCACTGGAATATCAAATGGGACAATATCATTTGACGCTGTAGTTCACAATACAATGTGGGTAGTTGGTCACTTCCATGCTATGATATTAATTGCTATAGTGCCAGCGGCAATGGCCGTATTATACTTCATGTTGCCAATGATGACTGGAAGAACATGGTATTCTATTAAGGCTGCATGGATACACTTCTGGGGTTATTTAATAGGAGCATCATTATTAATTATAGGATTTGAACTCTTAGGCTTAGATGGTATAGTAAGAAGAGCTGAGATTGTGCCCAGAGTTCCCTATATAATAAACGCCGAAAACTTAGCTACTGTTGGTGCATTAATTGCAGAATTAGCTACTCTGGTATGGTTAGTTAACCTGGTTATGACATTAGTAAAAGGTAGGGTGTTAAAGGCTGAGGGATTATCATTAGGCCAGTTAATTAATACTGTAGCGATGCAGTTAGACTGGAGCAATACCGGATTTAGCCTTAAAAATATCGAGGTTAAGTTCAATCACTTGAAAACTGCTAATAATAAAAAAGCTTTAGCTGCTTGGTGGGGATTGGCTATACTCGGCGCTATCTTCATCATTGTTAGTGCAATCCCATTGGCGATACTTGGAAATCCCTCTAATCCATCAGATTTGTCAGAATGGGCATGGCTTGCATTACTTACTCTAGGTATAATTTTATCTGCAGTAGGAGCTCTTAAGGGGGCTAAAACTATTTGAAGTTAGTTAATTTTTTCTTATATGAACTTAAATTTAAAACTTGTAAATATAGGTGATAAAAGATGAAAAAAGAAACTTGGGAATGGATGTGGACTGGATTTGCAATTTTATTATTAGCTGTCGTAGTTGTAGCTACTTTACCAGAAGTTTTCACAATAGGTGGAACAGCTCAAGTATTCCAATCTGATATTCCTGCTAATACACCTTCTTCTATGGTTATCCAAACTAATGTAAGTGCAGAACAGTATGTTTTTATGGTTCATGAAAGTGGTGGTGGAATAAATTCCGAATTAGTATTGCCTAACGGAACCACTCTTCCATACTATTACAATTTAATGGTAGTACATCCAGGTCAATACTTGAATATGACAATGTATGCTGTTAATGGTAAAACAGCTACAGAGAACATGTATATCCCAGTATATAACTCAAAGTATGTTGTAGATACACAGATAGTGCCAGGGTTAACACAATATGCTGTATGGTATGCTGGAACAACTAGTGGTTCTCCTATAGCCGAAGGTGCATATGTATTTATATCTGGTGAATATAATGGTCCATGGTTTGCTTATGATGCAGGAGAAATATTAGTTATTCCAACATCTGGCTATTTCTCTCCGACTGACATATCAAATTACATTAGTTCATCTAATGCAGCACACTCATCTGGTCTAGTTGGTGATCCCTATAATCCACCAATAGTTGTTGAAAATGGATCTCATCCAGTACTTTACGCTGTATCCGACAAATATGCTCTATTCAATGACTCTGTTCCAGGGCCAACATTTGTTATAAACGCTAACTCAACTGCAACTTTGAAATTGTATATAGCAGAACCAACTAATGACCACAACTGGCTGCAGAACTACACCTCTGCTGGTACTCCTCAAGCTGTGACCGGGTTATATGTGGGTGTATATGCTGTATGGTGGAATGGTACTATAACTCCAGTAGCATATCAAATGCTAAATGCCTCTACATACAACTCTTACATGACATTTGCATTCAATGCTAAAGCTCCAGCATACGTATATGGGATAATTACACCAACCTATAACGTATACAACTTAGATGGAATGTCAAACACACTAACTGGAGAAGATGCTGGATATTTAATGTCTTTATGGGGAACTATATTAGTTGAGGGGTGAGGTAGAAATGGTCAGTTTCTTTAGGCTATTAGGAGTCGGATATGTTTTAGCAATAGCAGGATTAGTATGGGAATTAGCGGAAATAACACTCCATGCTGCTGCTGTACCATACGTTTTGCCATTTACTATATCTGCTTTCATAGGATTTATAGCGTATTTCCTATTCGTATATTTTGCACCTACTGAAGAAGAACACCAGAAAACAGAGTAAAGTTATTTAAAATTTTTTCTTCTACTTCTACTTTTTCCATTCCTTTCAACTCTGCAATTTTTTCTATTGTGAGTTTAACATTACAAGGTTCATTTCTTTTCATTTTTTCTGGTCCCATAAAAGGAGAATCTGTTTCCGTTAGCAAATACTGAATATCAACGTTTTTTACTACTTCTTGTCTGTTCTTATCTCTTACAAGGATTGGAGGAATTGAAATAAGTCCACCTAGATCAATTACTTTGTTTGCATTTTTTAAACTACCTTCAAATCCGTGTATAGCAAATTTAACCTTGTAAGAGGAGAGTAATGATATTAGATCTGAAAAACCCCCTCTTACATGTATTAAAGTGGGTTTTCTATCTTTTTCTGCTATCTCCAGAAATTTAGAAAGCACTTCTTTTTGTTTTTTCCTCAACTCTTCTTCTTTTATCCAAAAGTAATCTAACCCTATTTCACTTATTATCCTTGCTTTCTTAGTTAATTCTAGACATTTATCTACTTCACTAAATTTATCTTTGATAAATTCAGGGTGAAATCCTATAGCGGCAATTACATTGCTGTATTTCTTTTCTAGCTCAAGTGACTTTAAATTACTCTCTAAATCAACTCCTGCATTAACCACGACTATGTCGCATTTCTTTAATACTTCTTCTCTATCATTATCAAAATCTTTCACATCTATATGTGCATGTGCATCTACTAGCATATAAAAAGAGACTGTAAAAATGTTTTTAACTTTTTTGAAAAACTATCTATGGCTCATTTCCATGGTTCTCTAAGTACTTGAATTTTTATTACATTTTCGTTCTCGTCAAATATAACTTTTACAAGATCTCCTTCTCTTATCTGGAATTTTTGTCTTATTTTAGCTGGTATAGTGACTTGATAATTCCTAGATACCTTAACAATTTCTTCTACTGCCATTTTTTATCTACCATAAATGTATATTGTGCCATATAATTAAAACTTTACTATAGTAGTTAAAAGTCAGATTTAAATAGACAATGCAAAAATAGTAGTGCAAATAGCAATTCTCCTTTTATACAAACCATCGGTTTCAATTAGTTATGTAATAATTATCAATATGTAAGTTTAACTGATTAGTAAAGGTCTCATTAATTATAATGAAAAAATATAAATAGAGGTAATAATAGAATCTTTATTTGTGATACAAATGTCTCAAACTCAGTTTAGTGGAACTAGAATAAAATTACCTTCTGGCAAAGATGCTGGGTTAGTTGACATATTGTCATTTTGTTATGGACTATCAGAAACTGATGTACAAGTATTAATAGCTTTGGCAAAAGCAGGTGCTAAAGGTACAGAAGACTTAGAGACTGACTTAAAGCTTTCAAAGGCCTCAATTAATAGAAGCTTAAATAAACTCCTTGAAATGGGTCTTGTGATGAGGATTAAAGAGCCCGGGAACAAAGCTGGCAGACCAAGATACCTATATAAGACTAAGGACTATAATGAATTGAAACAAAAGATACTTAATGACATAAAAGACTGTGCAGATAAGATGGGTCAACTAGTCGATCGAGAATTAACCATATCTTGAAGTCTTCTGACTTTTTCCTCCAATGTCATTTCTAAATCTTTTCTCCAATGTATATTTCCGTTGACGATTACTCCTTTTACAAAGTCTCCAGTAGCTAAATAAACTATATTAGAAATGAGCCTTTCCTTCGTCAAGGGATAAAGTCTTTTTTTATCTAGCAAAACTAAATCAGCTACTTTTCCTTTTGCTACGTAACCACCACTAATTCCTAAGAGTTTATAGCCGTTTAGGGTCGAAATTTTAAGTATGTCAAAGGCCTTAATCTCAGTATTCCAATACATTTGTCTTTGTAATAATACACCGTTTTTCATTTCTCTAAAAACGTCAAGAGAGTTATTACTAGCAGCACTGTCAGTCCCCAGAGTTACATTAGTTTTCTCGCTAAGTTCTTTTAAAGGAAAAGAGCCACCTGTAGCTAATTTCATGTTAGATGTGGGGCAATATGTAACTGAAGAGTCTTTGAGCAGTTGTATTTCCCAACTTGCAACCCAACCTAAATGAACCAGTTGCGTATTTTCAAGTAAACCTAAGCTATTTAGGTATTCTACTGGGAAAAGCCCATGTTTCTTTTTTATCTCATAAATTTCCTTTCTGGTTTCTGAGACGTGGATATGTAACCTCTGGTTTAATTCTTCTTTTAATTGTTTTGCTAACTTGAGGGTTTTTTCTTCTACGCTGTATAAACTATGTACATTTATTATCGGGCTAAAATATTCTGTTGGCTTTAGACTTCTTTGTTTTTTATCAATCTCATATGGATCAAAAAGGAGATCAAGAAAAGTATAACCTGCATTTCCCCTTATTTTATATTTCTCTGAGAGCTCTTTTACATCCTCAGGGTTAAAGTACATGTCTACAAAGGCCGTTGTACCATTTAGTAACATTTCTAAAATTGAAATTTCGCTACCAAGTTTCATCAAATCCCTGTTAAAACTCTTCTCAAATTCCCACATCTTATTCAACCATTCGCTTAGTTCAGCATCGTCATAGTACCCTCTAAGTACAACCATCGGTGTATGAGTATGTGCATTTACTAGACCAGGGAGTACAACATACTCCTTACAATCTATTTCGTCTCCTTCAATATAATTTCCTATATCTTTTATCTTGCCATTTTCAACAATGATGTTTTTATTTTCTATCACACTGTCATGGTTAACAAGGTAACTACAATTTTTCAATGTATATGTGTTATTATGTATTTCCATTCGTACTCACTAATTTTCTTTTTATATCCTTCAACTTTTAATTCCCTTTTAAAGAGTGGTGCGTAGACTACGAAAGTCTCAGCTTCTCCTCCTTCAAAGGCTGAATTAAATCCGTATTTTCTTGCTCTTTCAATTATTTCTTCAACGTCTTCTTTTGTTATTACTTTACCTAGTAAGTGAAATGGAAAACCATATGCGGTAGCAGATGTTATAATAAACTTAAACCCTTCTTCAACTAATTCTCTCATGTATTCTTCTTGGTTTTTTCTCCAGAGTGGAGAGTAAGTCTTTAGACCAACCTCTTCTGCTATTAAGTTTATATTTAATCTTTGATAGTCTGAAAGCAACGCACCAGTAACTATACCTTCAGTCTTTACCATTTGAAATGCTTTTTTTAAGTCTTCTAGTTCTTTATCTTTTTCTCCGCTCGTCGGTATTTGAATAACGTCTATTCCTAGGACTTCCCCTTGGTATTTGGTTAACTCTACGTTGGGGACTTGAAACATCCAAGAGTCCTCTCTTCTAGGGATCAATGTAATTAAACATTGGACTTCAAATCCTTTGAAAATGGCCCAGTGCAAGGAATATGTGCTATCTTTTCCCCCGGAATAAAGCACACAAACTTTCATAGCTTGTAACAATAAATAGTATGATCTGTCTCTCCTAATAATCCCATTGCTCTCACTCTTTTTACATCATACAAAGTAAGATGATCAAATCTAAAATCATGAGAGATAATTCTCAATCCCTTTTTACCATAATTTAAAATGTATGGTTCTATGAGTTCGTTTGTTCTTGTAGATAGATAAGAAAGGAGTATTGTAACTTTTGGTAATAATATTGGGGCAAGTGTAAGCATATCACCACATATTATCTCGACTTCTCTGTCTGCATAGGCCTCTTTACAAAGTTTCTTATCTATTTCGACTCCTAGAGCAAGTTTTACTCCAAAGTCTTTTTTGGCAATATGCAGAGGTCTTGCGTTTCCTGCACCTAAATCAAGGACTATATCATCTTTCCCAGCTTTAGCACACTTTAACATTTCTGTGATAACTTCATCTGGAGATGGTACAAAAGGGACTAACAATTTTTACTCACTTTATAACATATTTACTTAACGTATATTTATCTTGAATTGCGTAAAAATCTTTCCATGAATTAATGTTTCTTAATTCGTTAAGAGAAAAGCCGTTTAGTTTTAATTCATAAGTTCCTATGAAATATACACTCCTAGCGTGGTTTATTAAGTCATATAGTGTTTTCACTTTTTCTATTTTTTCTCTGAGTAAGGAAGTTGAATAGCAAGCTAACAATGGTTGTAGTTCTTCCTCCTCAACTATGCTTATTTCTGCTCCTTTATTACAAATAAACTCAGCTAATTTTCTTGTTATAAAGGGGAAATCACATCCAGTGAGAAATACTTTTTCTCTTTTTATAAAAGGCAAAGCTAGTTTTACTGCATTTACTGGGCCTTTTCTTTCATCATCAATTACTTCTATTCCTCTTTTTATGTTTCTCTTCTTGTTTGTTACCACCACTGGATTATCAAAGTTCTCAATAATTCTTTCCAGAAATTTTTTATTGTTAAACTCAAAACAGCATTTGTCTGAACCGAATCTTTTTGACTCTCCACCTGCTAAAATTATGACATCAAAAAAGGAATTTTTGAATTTCAATCTCTTCTCCCTTTCTGTAATTTTTACCCCTTTTTAAATAACCAAATCCATCAGCTTTTATAAGTTCACTATACAATCCCGTACCCCATCTCAAGGGAAATGCCTTATCTCCTTCTAACTTAAATAAATAAGTAGAATCCATTTTATGTTCAACCTCAATATCGGTACCTAAGAGCGCTTTTGTAAACTTTCTTATCTCACTGTTAAGCATTCTGGATATTACATGTAGCCCATGTTCGTGGAAAACTGTTAATGCAGATACTACTTGCCCGGGCAAACTTACTATTGGTTTATTTTCTATTAAACCAACGCCACCTCTCTTTACTATGTTTGTACTCACTCCCTCGAACAATAATCTTCCTAATTCACTAACTAGCCTTTTAACATAGTCCCTTTCTCCAACGGAAGATCCTCCTATAAAGAATATTAGATCAAATTTTTCTTTTGCTTCTGTTAAAACTTTTCTAATTTCCTCTTTCTCATCTCTCACTACTCCATAATAAGTTACCTTACCCACTTTCTCCAATAGGGGTATAAGTATAGGTGAAATTGAGTCTGAGATCAAGTTTTTATCTGGATTTGTGAATGGAGCTATCTCATCTCCGGATGCTATTATACAAGAGTTTATGTTTCCAACTTTTACTTCTCTTATACCTTGATAAGTTAATATTCCTAAATGATAAGGAGTGAGGATATCTCCTTTTCTTATTATGAGTTCTCCTTCTCTTATGTCTTCCCCCTTATATTTTATGTCTTTTCCTTCAAATACTTCCTCTCCAATAATTAGGTAGTTATCTTCTACTCTACAAGCTTCTATTCTTACTACAGCATCAGCACCTTTTGGTATTGGAGAACCCGTTGCTACATAATAGGCTTCTCCTTCCTTAAGTTCTGGTATCTCTTTTGATGAAGGAAATAGTCTTCCTACAATTTTCAGCTTACCATATTTTTTATAGTCAGCAACTCTAAAAGCAAACCCATCCATTGCAGACAAGTTTACTTCGGGGATACTTTTTATAGCGTAAATATCTTCTATGATAATTTTACCTATAGAATTATAAATGCTTTCAGTTCTAGTATAATTATCTCTTTGTGGAACATTCTCTTCAATAAGTTTTCTTGCTTCTTCTAGGCTTATAAGCACATTATAAAATATTACTTACCGGTATAAATTATCATATGCCGTGCATTATCCAAGTTGTAGGGAAAAAGGATACTGGAAAAACAAGTTCTATTGAAAGAGCGGTAAAGAAACTAAAAGAAAAAAACTACAGTGTTGCAGTTGTAAAGCATTCTCACCACGAAATAGACGTGCAAGGAAAGGATACATATAAGTTTTGGAGTGCTGGAGCAGATATTGTATTTTTCAATGACTCGAAATGTGTGGCTTTTTATAAATGTAACTTAGATTTAATTTTTCTTCTTCCAGTCGACGTTGTTATAATTGAAGGTTATAAGGAACTTAACTTAGGTAAAAAAATTGAGATAAGTTCTCCTTCAGAAATAGAAGAGGTCTCTGAGAAGATTGTAAAAGAGGCTGAAGGGTGTAAAGAAGAACGCTATGTTTTTATTGACGGTAAAAAAATAGCTTGTAATAATTCATTAATATTAGTATTATATAACTTGATGAAGTTCCTAAACATAAGGGAAGTAAAAATTGATTGAAGGTAATGAAATAATAAGCGTTGACCCAGAAGCTTATGTGATTGATGCCTTAGATTTTATGAAGAGAAATAATATTAGAAGAATTATTGTTAGCAGAGGGAATTATATTCTCGGAATCTTTAGTGTAGATGAAGCGTTATATCATATAATTAATAACGATATTGAGTGCAAGCTTAAGGATGCTAAACTGAAAGAGCCAGTAGTAATTGAGTCTAATAACTTGAAAGATGTAGTTTTAGCCATGATTAAATATAATGCCGATGCTGTTATTTTCAAAAATAAAGTAATAACTTATAAAGATGTAATTAAAACTATTGATTGGTCAAATGTTAGTACACCTATAGGGGAAATATCTAGAGTAGCAACTACTGTTGAACCGTACACAAAGATTAAAGTGGCTGGCGAATTAATGTTGAAGAATAAGATTAGGCATGTGCCAGTCTATGAAAAGTATTTACATGGTATTATTTCTGCAAGAGATTTAGTTTATAACTATAATGAAGACCTAAATCTTAACGTTACAAAAATAATGATCGTAGAGGTATATAAGGTAGGCAAAGAAGAGCCAATTTCTTCTGTCGTAAGCACTTTAATGGAAAGAAATATAGGAAGCGTTATAGTATCTAATTCTACAGGAGTAGAAATAGTTACTTTAAAAGATTTGATAGTTTTTGCTTTAAGAAGATTAATATACTAAGGGAGAGTAACAATTTCCAAAATGAGCGACATATTAAGATGTCCTATAGATGGAAGCAAATTCGTGGAAAAATGGGTTTGCGAGAAAGGACATAAGTTTACAGAAAATGAAGGAATCCTTGATTTGTTAACTGAGGATATAAAAACTGAGAAGATTTTAGATATAGTAGCCCCCTTATATGAGCCTTTATATGCACCCATAGGAATGTATATTACATCTGGCAAAAGTTACAGTTATATAATGAAAAAAGCTGGAGATATAATATCTGGTACTAATGTTTTAGATATTGGTACTGGGCCAGGTAAAATTTTTGATTATGTGAAATGTGACTCATGTATTGGTCTTGACGTTTCATTTAAATTTCTAAAGATGTTAAAAAAGAAAAGACCTAAAGTTTTTGCAGTCAGAGGGAGCGCACTAAAGCTTCCTTTGGCTGACGAGTCAATAGACGGCGTTTCCGCTATGTTTGTGTTGCATATGCTTCCTTCTCCTTTAACAGCAACTAGAGAGATAAATAGGGTGTTGAAACATGGGGGAAAATGCGTTTCTATTATTCTTACTAAAAATAATTCAATTAGTAATTTTTTAGCGACTATATGGAAATTAAATATTTATCCAGTTGATTATTATTTGAAAATGTTTGATGAAATAGGGTTTGAGACAAATTATGAAAAAATGGGGGCTTGGACATTTTTTACATGTGCCAAGCCTTAAATATCATTAATGCGTAGAGGAGATAACTTGCTCCATTAAGTGCATTTAGTATTTGTATCATGAACTCTGTATAAGATATTGTGTAAGCTATAATATAAATTCCAAAAGTCAAGAAAAGCATGAACAAGGCTAAGTAACCAAACATGAAATCTCCATTTATCAATTTTAATAATTTTGAACTCCCGGTTATCCCATAAAATATTCGCTCGAAGCCAAATAAGACTCCTACAAAGTAAAAAAGATAAGGGTTAAACGTTAGCAAAATCTGTGAAAGGGATACATTTACATTAGCTATTAGAAGAACTGATGTTATTAGCATTAGGACTCCTAAAAGAATACTTGCTCCTCTTTTTGTCAGCTGAATAGTTGGATTGGCCAATTCATCACACCTACGAGAGTTTCTCCCAATTGTATATCCACCAACTCACCTAAAAGTATTCCTCCGATTACACCCAAAAGAAGCCCCGGAATTCCGCCAAACTGATAGCCTAATAGAGCTCCCAATCCACCGCCAGCTGCTTTACCAACGTATTTATCGTCAATCCTATAAATTTTAGCAAAATCATAACTTCCGTACTTCCCTTGTTTAGATAAAAAATAAGCAAAATCAGTAATTGCCTCTTTTACTTCATTTATATCATTACTATTATAAAGTGCAGTATATTGCTCTTTTCCATTATCTCTCTTAAAGTATATTGGAACGAATCCAGCTCTTTTAAGTTCTTTTAGGGAGCTTGAGTAAGTGTTATTCCCAATTACGTTAAAAACTACCTTGTGCATATGATTATTTATGTCAATTCGTATAATATTAACTTTTCTAGTACGAAATTTAAACCTTAGATTTTAATTTGATGAAATCAAGTTTAATAATGGATAATCATGGAGCCTAGAGGAAGAAAAAAATACTACGCAATAAGTGAAACGGATTTAGATATTCCTCAAATTTCCTCTAAAATGCACGAGCATATCTCATCAGCTATTGATGAGGCAATTGATCAGATCAAGGATTATCTTAAGAACCATGGCTATGAGGGCAAATTCCAGGCAAATGTAAACGTATTTGTAAGAGAGGAAGATGAAGAGGCTCCAAGGTTGATTCAAACAGTAAAAACTAAAATTGTAGTTAAGTAATTTTTATTTCATGGAACTTTCTGAACCCTTAGAGAATTATCTAAAAGAGATTTATGAGTTAGAATTAATGAAGGGTTACGCTAGGGTTACAGATCTAATATTTTCTTTCAACATTTCTCCGGGTACGGTTAGCAAAGCTATTTCTAAATTAGAAAAGCTAGGCTTAATTGAAAGAGATAATAGGAGGATAAAGCTAACAGAAGAAGGAAAAAAACTCGCAGAAAGACTTATCCGTTCTCATCGCTTATCTGAAAGACTTTTAACTGATATAGTAGGACTTGACTGGATTAGAGCGCACCAAATAGCTCATAAGTTAGAACACATTTGGCCAGATGATGTAATTGATAAAATAGATCAATTACTTGGCAGACCTTTAACATGTCCTCATGGTCATCCTATACCCGGAAGGGAAATAAAGATTGAAGGGATAAAACTGACTGAGGCTGAAGCAAATAAGGTATACAAGGTTATTATGATAATAAGGGAGGAAGAATGGATACTTTCCTTAGCAGATGAAGCTGGGATTAGACCAGGTAGTGCAATTAAGTTAATAAAAAAAGATGAAAATAATTATATTATAGAAATAGAAAATAAACAGAAGATAATACCAAAATCGTTAGCTGATGAGGTGTTAGTAAATGGATGAGAATCTCTCTGAATTAGAAAAGAAAATTTTAGTTCATATTTATAAATACGGACCAGACAACCCTTGGTATATGGCAAGGAGGTTATTGGGAGAAAGTGGTTGGGCTCCAAAATATAATGAAGACGAGATAGATAAGGCATGTAGGAAATTAGAAGATGAAGGATTTTTACAAAGGTTTCAAGGAGCCTTAAAGCGAAGTGTCACTTCCTCAGTAAAGCCCTGGCTTAAGGTTAAGGCAAAAGAACTTGATCATAAACCTAAAGGAATTTATTATGACTTAACAAAAAAAGGAAAAAAAGTAGCTTCAGATCTCTATAAGGAGTTTTTCAAAAATGGATGACGTCGTAGAAAAAATCCTGGAATTTTCTGATCCCTACAAGGCATTAGAAGAAAAGGTTAAGATAAATGGGAATGGAATTATCATCAATAATGAGAAATTTAAGTTTAAAAAGCCAATAATTATTGCAGTAGGAAAAGCTTCCTACAAGATGGCAAAATTCTTTACAGACAGGCTAAATGTTAAAGGTTTAGCTGTTGTGCCAAAAGGATCTAAAGTTGATCTTCCTATCAAAGTAATAGAATCAACACATCCGCAAATCTCTGAAGAAAGTTTTAAAGCAGGAGAAGAAGTAATAAGGTTCTTAAAAGAGGAAGACTACGACTTAGTTATCTTCTTACTTTCTGGAGGAGCTTCTGCTTTATTGGAATATTCTAATGCACCTTTTGAAATAGTTAGTGAAATTAACGAGAGACTCGTAAAATCTGGGCTAAGCATAAATGAAATTAACGTTGTAAGGAAGCATATATCTGCAATTAAGGGAGGTAAGTTAACTGATTATGCTAAAGCTCCTATTCTTACGTTAATAGTTAGTGATGTACCGGGTGGAGATCTAAGCAGTGTTGGTAGCGGACCTACTTTACCAGATCACTCTTCAGTAGAAAAAGCAAAAGAAATATTGTCTAAAATAGGGTTAGAAAAATATTCAGTTTACTTAACGGAAACTAAAAAGGAAGTAGATAATTCTAAGTACTTTCTTATCCTTGATATAGGTATCGTTTTGAAGAACTTGAAAGAGTACTTTGGAAATCGTTCATTTATATTGTCATCTGAAGTGCGAGGTGATGCATTTTCTTTCGGTCAAAATCTTGCAGGAATTGTAAATACCTCATTATCTGGTTTAGGGCTTACTCCACCATATATTCTGCTTAGCGGTGGAGAACCTGAGGTCAAGATTCAAGGTAAAGCTGGAAAAGGAGGAAGAAATGGGGAAGTATGTCTTGGTTTTCTAAAATGGTTAAAGGGTAGAGCTAAGTTATACGCAATAGCCACAGATGGCATTGATGGAAACAGCGAGTATGCTGGGTGCATAGTTGATGATAGTGTTGTTATTGATGATATTGATTACTATATATCAACTCACTCCTCTTATGAGATTTTAGAGAAACAAGGAAAAGTGATAAAGACTGGTTATACGTTTACTAATGTAAACAATGTGTACGTGTTAGAGGTTTTCAAATAAGTTTATTGTTCCATTATCCATTTGGTAGACTTTTTCACCTAATTTAGCGTCCTCAATATCTTGCGTAACATAAATCAATTCAATCTTGAAGCCTTTTGCTAGAGAGATATAATTCTTTATAAACTCTTTTTTGTTATTTATATTACTAAATCCCTCATCAACTAGTATTAACTTCGGTTTAGCAAGCAAAGCGGTAGCTAGTGCTACTCTTTCTTTATTACCCAAACTTAACTCGCCAACTTTCTTGTTCTCACTTGGTATTCCAAGGATTTTTGATATTTCTTCAAGCTCTTTATCGTCAATTTGTATATTTCTTAGTTTCGCTCCTCATACTAAATGCTTTCTTATCTTTAAATTAGGGATATAAGTTTCTTGGTTTACTAAGATTACGTTTCTTTTATTTATGGGCAAATTAGTTATATCTACACCGTTAATCTTTACATAACCTCTGTCAGGTTTAATTAGTCCAGCTATAATTCTTAAAAAAGTAGTTTTACCGCTTCCATTTTTACCTATAATGGAAATAATTCCTTTATCCTTAAATCTTACACTTAGCGTAAAAGAAGGATAATGCTTTTCTGCTTCAGTTTCAATCATTTAATCTATTTAACGTCTTAAAATTAAAAAGATTTTGTCTATAATTATTTCAAAATTATTTTATGAGTTTATGAAAATATTTAAATATAGGAATATTACTAACTATAAATAATGCCAAGGAGTAGATCTTCTCGTAAAAAGACCTATAAGGCAATATCCTCTTATGTCATTATAGCAATTGTTGTAATAGCTGTAATAGCTATAGCTGCTGCTCTTCTTTTACTTAAACCTTCATCTAGTCATACGACGCCTTCAACCACAACTTCTCCTACAACGTCAACACTCATGACGACTTCAACATCTACTACGTCTGCTGTAACATCAACTGGTCCCGTAACTGTTTATGTAGCTGGTGCATATTTAGCAGTACTTAATTACTTAGCTTCACAGTTTCAAAATAAGACTGGGATTAAGGTTGACGTAGTACCTGGTGGATCATTTCAATTAGCATCTCAAATAGCGAATGGCCAGCCAGTTAGTGTCTTTGTTCCGGTAGCCTATATTCAAGCTGTTGAGTTAGAAGGTAATAGAGACCCAGGTTGGGCAATCGCTTTTATTTCAAGTGAAATGGCAATTATATATTCCAACTACACAACTCAGTCTCCATATTGGAACGAGTTATACAGCAATTATACAATGGCAATGGAGACTAACGAGACAACATATTGGCACAATTTCTTCTATTTACTAGCCACTAAGTTTAGCTTAGGTATAGCAAATCCAAGTAGCGATCCCGAAGGTCTATATGCTTACTTGATCCTCGAAATGGCTGGTAAACTATATGCTAATGGGAATACAAGTTATTTCGTGGACTTAGCTCATAATGTAAAGCCCGCCCCTACGACTGCCAACTATGTTCCAGCTTTGAAATCTGGAGATTTAGACTTCACTTTCTCTTATATTTCATATGCAGTTTCTCAAGGTCTAGAGTATCTAAAGTTGCCACCATGGTTAAGCTTTGGCTATTATCCAAATGAGACTAATTGGTATAGTCAGTTCTCCTATGTGATTAGTGCAAATGGTCAGAACTTGACGATTCATGGAAATTCGGTGTATCTATATATTACAATTCCAGTTAATGCAACCAATGAGCAAGCTGCAATGGAGTTTGTTGAATTCGTAATAGATCACGTACAAGAGTTATCACAGTTTGGAGTAACACCAATAGCCCATCCATTACTCTTCTATCAAAACAAAAGTGATGTTCCACCCCAAATACTTAATTTGCTAAATAGTGGTGTTCTATCATATGGCGGGAATTTCAGCCAAGTTTAACTTCTTCAAGATGTTCTCTTTTTTCCTAGCTTTTCTTTTAATTTTCCCCATCTTGGCTATCCTTTACTATGGTTTTGGTCCTTATTTCTCAGCAAAATACGCTTTCGGTGGAAATATTATAAGTTCAATAGAACTAACATTTTTTTCAGCTGCGGTAAGCGTAATCATAATTATCTTATTATTTTCCCCTCTTGCATACTACTTAGCTAGGCATAAAAACCCTTTTATCGAAGCTCTAGTAGATATTCCTGCTTCAGTCCCGCACCCTGTAGTGGGAATAGCCTTACTTTTTATTGATAGCCCTTTGAACCCTATAGGAAGATTTCTGCAATCTCATGGCATAAACTTCTTTTATACTTACCTAGGCGTGTTCTTAGCTTTGACTATAGTCTCCTCCCCTATTTACATTAGATCAATGCAGAACTTCTATGAAAGTATGCCGAGGAGTTATGAATATTTTGCAATGAGTCTCGGTGCGTCAGAATTTAGAACATTTTTTAGAGTAGCTTTGCCCTCTTCAGTTAGGGGAATAATATCTTCTGGATTAACTTCTATGTCAAGAGCGATTAGCGAATTTGGATCAGTAGTTATAGTAGCTCCCTATGTATCTGGTTGGATATTTAACGGAGATTCAGTAGCATCAGTAACCGTTTATAATACATTCCTAACATATTTTAACGCATCAGTAGTAGAGGCAGCCACACTTATTCTCTTCTCCTTAATCCTTATTGCTATTACAAGAGCTTTTGTTCACCTTTCCATAAAACGCGAGACTTAAAAATAGCGGTTGCGAAAAATGTATTAATGAGGAAACCAACCTTATCTGAAAAGTGATGACGGGTTGTTCGCCTGATGTTAAATTGTAACAATATAAACTGTGTAAAGGAAATCGTTAAAAAAATCGTGGAGCAAGAAGGAATCTATAAAGGTGATTTTAAGATTAGTTTTGTGGCTCTACCATTTAGTACTCTTTCAAGGCTTAACGGGGACACAGTCGAAATAAATTTAGTAAAGTATGAGAGTTTTACTGTTCAGACTAGTAAGGAATCTGAGTTAAACTCCTCTTTTATCCTTATAGCGGTCTTGTACGCCTTTTTGCATGACGTAGAAAAAATCAAAAATGTTATTTCTAAATATTACGGAGAAAACTCGGTGGTTTACAGGCTTATCGAGGTGATCTTTCAATGACTTTTTCTTTCATCGATAGCCTTTAACGCGTTAACTACAAAATCTTCAACAACCTTTTCTGGTTTTTCTGCTTTCATTACCGCGCTAGCTACACCTATTCCATCAGCACCTAAAATAATTGATTTATAAACATCCTCTCCCGTTGTTATGCCTGCGCCTGCAAGTAAATATACTCCTTCTACTTTTTTAATTTCGTCGACTGCTCTAGTTATGACTTCAGGTTTTTCTTTTGATACAGCCTTTCCACTACCTATTAATTCTGGGGGTTCTATGAGTACTGCATCCGGTTTTAAAAGTGCGATAGGGTGTACTAATTCATAGCTTTCTATACAGACTACGCTTTCCATTTTTAAATCTCTAAGTCTTGTCACTGCTTCATGAATTTCATCTAACCTAATTTTTTTCTCGCTATGATTAAGTAAAGAACCTTTCGCATTAGCGTCTTTTATCATTTCTGGTAGTATCGAGCCAGTATGAGCTCCATGTTTGACACTATCTACATGTTGGGCGAAAATTGGCAAATCTACTACTTGGGAAAGTCTGTAGATCATAGTAGCAGGAACTGAAATAATTATAGGAACATTATACTCTTTGCTAACTTTTTCTATTTTTTTAGATATATCAATTCCTTTTTCTCCATAAGAGTCTTCATACGCCTTGTAGTTAATTAAAATAATTGGAGGTTTCATAATCTATTTTTGGAGATCAAGTATTGAAGTTTTGCGGTATAGATTTAGCTGTAAAAAGACCATCAGCAGTTGGTGTATTAGAAGGAGACATAGTTTGTGTTAAAGAGTTAATGACAAATGAAGAGATTTATGAAGAGTGTAAGGACGCTTTAGTCATTTCTATAGACTCCCCTTTATCTCATTCATCTGGTTATAGGGAAGTAGACAAGTTAATGAAAAGAAGGGGGTATAAAGTCTTACCACCTTCATGGATGAAGAGTTTAGTTGATAAAGCTATTTCATTGCAGAAGACGTTTTCTAACGCTACTGTTATAGAGACTCATCCTACTTCATCAATGAAAAATGTTAATATTAATTGGAAGGAGATTGATAACAGCAAGGACGTCGTAGATGCAATAATGTGTGCTTTAGTATCATTACACTATCATGAGGGTAAGGCAGTAGAAATTTCGGCAAACGATGGAAAAATATTTTTATTACCTAAAGGGAGACTTGAAATCGAGAAACTTGGTAACAAATGCTTCAAAATATCTTCTCTAAATCCTCGAGTATCTTTCTAATTCTGTTTATAAATAAGATTGATATTAGACTGGCTATGCTTATTGCTAATATCGAAAGAAGAAAGCTTATTTGCAATGTTTTTATGAGAAATAAATCAAACAAAACATTAATTATTACAAATATAGCAGAAAGAAAGAGGTTTATTAAAGGTTCATATTCGCCATACTTTCCTTTTATTTCTTTTATTGTGTTAGTTAATAATAGATAAAGCATAACGGGAACGATCCCTAAAATGAAATACGATAAGAACACTAGGTACGGACTAAGGATTGAAAGTAGATAAACGATGGTTGTCCCAGAGAAAGTTATTGCTATGCTTATTATAATATATCTTATAATAGATTTTATCACATTAGGTATTTTCAAATTTGACAGATTAGATTTTTTAATTATGCTATCTACTTTAGTTAAGTTCATTTTTATATAAATACTGTTTAATAATGGAATAATTCTTCTGTCTCTTGATGTAACTATGCTAGCTATAGTTGAGGATAGAGCTACGACTACAGTTGAAATAGTATAAGCTATACTTACTGGTAAATTCTCTTGAAGAGCAGTAATCGAGATTACTATTCCAAATTCGCTTAATGCTGTCATGAAAAGTCCCGTTCTAAATGCCCTTATAAATTCAACACCGGATATCCAATAAGCAGTACTAAATGCTATATATTTTGTCAAGATAAGAATTATTGCAATAGGAATTGCAAGTATCAAGTAGATTGAAAGCTTTATATAACTGCCTGCAACAAAGAAAAATAAGATTAAGGTAAAGTCTGTTAATGGCTTTAGACTATTAGCTATTTTTTCGTTATCATTAGAGGCTACTGAAGTTCCCATTCCAAGTAAAAAAGAGGCTAAGGTGGATGGAATATTAAGAATTTGGCTTAAAACATTAAAAAGGAAGATTGAGGCTACCCCAGAAAGAATAATAGAGTCTTCAGAAAAGCTAACAGTAGGATTTATCAGTAGTTTAGAGATTAAATAACCTAGAACGAGTGAAATTATCGAGGCTAATATTATTTCAGTTATATTAAAAGTGTGCGAAGTTATGAAACTAAAAACTATGAAAGCTAAGGCGTCTTCAAAAGAAGCTACAGACAAGATAAGTTTTAAGTCAGATTTATCTAAACTTTTCTCTGCTAATTTATAAACTATAGAAGAGCTAGTATTAAATCCTATAATTGTTAGGAGAAGTGTACTAAGAATATTTAGTTTTAAAATAAATGAAATAACTAAAACTATAGTGAAAACAATCATAAACTCTGTCAAGATTATAAAGATAATTTTTCCAAACATTTTCTTCAAATCTAGTAAGTTAACTGAGACCCCCATCTCAAACGATAATAAGTTAACAGCTAGAAATGTGATGAACTGAAAAGCTGAATCATTGTAGTTAACTCCTAACAAGACTCCAATTATTCCAGAAACTAAATACGCAATAACCGGTGAAATATTAATTCTTCTCAGTAGAAGCCCAAGGAAGCTAGCAATTACTAGTAATTCAGCAAGGCTCGTTAGCTCATTCATAATAGAAAGATATTTTTTTACAATATAATTATTTCCGTAAATGATAATTAGAAGTTATGAGATTGAAAGTGACGTTCTAAAGGACAACCCATTAAAGGATCCTAATGTGAGAAAAGTATATATATTGCAAACTTCTGATGACGTCTCTGAAGCTCCCATAGTTATTTATTTAAGTGGATTCCTTTCCTCCTCAATTGCTTTGCTGAACTACGACCCTTTTTCGGAATCTATTACAGAAAAAATGGAGAGACTTTATCGTCAAGAGAGCATAAAAAATATGATAGTAGTTTTGCCTGACTTCTTCACAAAGTTAGGCGGTAACCAATATATTAATTCTACGGCTGTTGGACTATATGAAGATTTTCTCATCAAAGAACTTGTTCCTCAACTAAAGGATCTATATGGACAAAGAAGCATAGTGCTAATGGGCAAATCTTCAGGTGGATACGGATCCTTAGTACTTGGAATGAAATACCCGGATATAATATCTGGTATTGTTGATCATTCTGGTGATGCTTACTTTGAGTACGTTTATCTTCCTTATTTTCCATACGTAATAAGGCAAATAAAAAAAGAAGGAGATCATTATAATTGGCTTAGAAAATATTGGGGTAAAGTTAACAAAAAAGAAAAAGAGGATCTAAATACACTAAATATTATTGCTATGGCTGCTTTTTATTCACCAGAAGGAGAGAAAATTCTTTTACCATTTGATCTTGAAACTGGAGAAATAATTGAAGACATATGGAAGAAATGGCTAGAGAAAGATCCTGTAAGGTTGATTGATAAATATGCTGACAATTTAAAAAAACTGAAATTAATTTATATAGATGCGGGGACAAGGGACGAATTTAAAATAAACTACGGATCCAAGATTCTCCATAGGAAAATGTTAAAGTATAACATAAGACATGAGTATGAAGAATTTGATGGTGGACACTTCAATACATCTTCTAGATATGACATATCGCTCTCTTTAGTGAGTAGGGTGTTTAGTAATGACTATAGTTAGGTTCTACAACGGAAGAACTTTTTTGGTAGAAGAAGACAAAATAGTTGAAATTCAAAATAACTCGCCTAAATTTGAAATACTTGTCATGAAAGAACTTAACACTGAAGAAATGAGAAAAGCAATTAGTCAAGGGTACAAGTTATTTGAATGTAAAGAGGATGAGAATTCATGTATAAGTAAGATCTATAATACTTTATATTCAAGAAAAAAATCATGTAAATTTGCTTAAATCTCTTTGGTTACCGTCTCTTTCTATAGACTTGGAATTAAATCAAACTAGAAAAAATTACTTTGCTGGGAACCCTGGTTTAACCAACTTTTGTAGATCGAGAATTTTATCTATCTCTTCATCCTTAAACCCTAGTTCTTTTAATGCTTCCCTAATTGACATACCCTTGTTTAGCCTTTTTCCTATTTCACTAGCTTTATCATAGCCTATAAGTGGCGAGATAACAGTTATTAATGAAGGACTGCTCTCTGCATATCTCTTCATCTTTTCTACGTTTGGCACCATACCTCCGATAACTAAATCAGAAAACTTGTTTAATGCTTCGCTAAGTAAGTTTACCTGAGTGACTACATTATATCCAATCAGTGGAACACCCATCGCTAACTCAAATTCACCTAACATTGAGGCGAATTGGTTAGCATGGTCAAGACCTACTATTTGAGCAGATACTAAAAGCGTTGCCTCAACAGTCACTGGATTTGTTTTTCCGGGCATTATACTACTTCCAGCTATTTCCTCTTGAGTAGGTAAATCAATTTCATTAAGTCCAGTCATAGGCCCTGAGAACATTAATCTAATATCTTGTCCTAGTCTATATAAGTCTGTTGCAATAGTTCTTAAAATCCCACTTAATGTTAATAGATCTGTTAGGAGTCTTAATCCTCTGAACTTATTTGCAGGTTTAAATCCTAAGCTTGTCTCATTGTTAATTTCTTGTACAACTCTTACTTGGAACTCGGGGTGAGCATTTAGTCCAGTACCTACTGCAGTGCCTCCTATCGGCAACTCTTTTGTATATTCCAAGATCTCTTGTAAGCTCACTAAGTCATGTGAAAAAGCATCTGCATAGGCAGAAAGTTCTTGGCCTAGTGTTACGGGGAGCGCATCTCTTAGATGGGTTCTGCCAGATTTTACAATATCTTTATATTCTTCACTCTTCTTGTTAAGAAGCGAAATTAATCTACTAAGTGCTGGAATTAGATTATCTTCAACAGCTGATACTGAAGCTATTCTCATAGCAGTAGGTGCGGTATCATTTGAAGATTGGCCTAGATTTACGTGATCATTAGGATGGACTTTCTTTCCTATTAATTCTGTTGCTCTCTCTGCAACTACTTCATTTACATTCATATTTAGTCCAGTGCCAGAACCTGTTTGAAATACATCTAGAATTATTTTATCGTCATGCTTACCTTCCATTACTTCCCTAGAAGCTTGCATTATTCCCTTTGCAATATCTTTATCTAGCAGTGAAAGATCGGCATTTACTTTTGCGCAGGCATATTTTACTAAGCCCATAGCCCAAATTATCTTCCTAGGAAATCTCGTTCCGGTGTTCATAAAAAGTTTTGGGGCGGTCTCAGTGTATTTCATTATATAAGAAAAGTTAATAATGATTAATTACTTTTGCGTTAACTTATTTAGGCATATCTAAGAGATTTTTATTGATGATAATCAGACGATTCGTTGTTGGTGATTACTTAACTAACACATATTTGCTAATATCTGGTAAGGACGCCATCTTAATAGATGCAGGGCAAAACCCAGTAGAGGTAATAGAATATATAAAGGCACATGAAATAAAGTTAAATTCTATATATGCTACACATGGACATTTTGATCATGTGTTAGGTGTTACCCAAATTAAGAGTTACTTTGACGTTCCCTTCTACATACATGAAAAGGATGAGGAATTGATGAAAAAAGATGAAAGAACTAAAGAGATAAAAATTGATGGATTTGTGAAAGAAGGGGATGTAGTAAAAATTGGTGAGGAAGAGTTAAGAGTAATAGAAACACCCGGTCATACACTAGGTAGTGTATGTTATCTACTGAATGACGGTATTTTTACCGGTGATACCTTATTTAATAATAGTATTGGAAGGTATGATATAGGAGGAGATAAAGAACTGTTAAAGAAGAGTTTAAAGAGACTAACGCAGTTAGATGACGGTTTAACTGTTTACCCAGGTCATGGGTTATTCACAACATTGGGATATGAGAAAATCACAAATCCGTTTATTAACGGAGAATTCGACTGGTAATTTTGAGAAACCGTTATATATTTCGATATCATAAATAAAAGTGATTGTAATGTTTCATTTATTTCACGGCGTTTCATATCTTATTTATTCTTTATCTTTTACATTAATTACTGTTCTATATTTCTCTCTTAACTCCTTATTTGCTGTTCAAAGCGGTAAAAAAATGACTAGGGGAGTATCCAAGTATACTTTATCAGATGTAACAGCAGTAATCCCTGTTTACAATGAGGACACAAAAATCTTCGAA
The DNA here is from genome assembly GCF_059755235.1 of Sulfurisphaera sp. NCBI lineage: Archaea > Thermoproteati > Thermoproteota > Thermoprotei > Sulfolobales > Sulfolobaceae > Sulfurisphaera > Sulfurisphaera sp. The sequence continues at coordinate 74,380 of NZ_DBPRYF010000031.1, read as the reverse complement.
AAGGTGATAAAAACGGTTCATGATATTGGGATTGAATTCATAGTTGTAGGTGACAGTTCTTTAGAACCTTACAAATCTATTACGGAAAAATATCATGGTAAGTTTATTTATGTAAAAGAGCATAAAGGTAAAAGATATGCGTTAGCAGAGGGAATTAAAAATGTCTATTCCCCTCTGGTTCTCTTTTTAGATAGTGATACGATAATTGAAAAAGACTCTCTATTAAAACTTATAAGTAACTTTACTGAAGACGTGGGGGGCATAGGGCCTAATATAAGAATTATGTATGGAAAGAATAAATATGCATATTACTATAGCGAATTCTTCGAGAGATTAAGTGAAATCGTAAATAGAGCAGTAAGTTATTTTGGTAACAGTATAATTTTGAGTGGGCAATGCGTGATTTATAAAACTGAAATAGTCAAACCTTATATCACTTCTAAAGAATTTTTAGAGCCAAAAATGTTTGGAAAGGATATTATAATATCTGATGACAGAGATCTTACGGATTACGTAATAAAGAATGGCTATAGAGCAGTAAAAGTCTTCGATGCTGTAGCCTACACTAAACCACCCAAAGATATTAAAGTTTTTACTAGGCAAGTTATAAGATGGACAAGGGCTAACTATCTCAATTTCATTAAAGAAATCATAGATGGTAGCGTAGGAAAGAGAGGAACATTATACGTTTTCAATGCAATTTATACTAATTTGTTACCTTTATTTACCATTCTTTTCATGTATATGGAATTTGAGAGATATGCCAAGTTATTATTTTCACTAAAAGATTTTTCTGTGAAAACTATTGATATAATATTATTTGTTCCTTCACGTTTTCACTCTCCAGATTTATTATTCTATTTTATTCATTTTGCTGGAACAATAGCCGTGTTGCCCTTTATCCTTGCCTTCGTCTACCTAATACCAGAAGATAGGCTAAAGACCTTAATTTATGGTTCTGTCGCTTTGGTTGTCCAATACTTAGCATCTCTATACGCGATATTTACGTTTTGGTGGCAAGACTGGTTAACTAGATGATCTTTTTCTTATATAAGCCATTTGAAGTTTTATTGTATGTGAACAGATTTTTTCTTTACATTCACACTCTGAATCAATTAGTTTAAACCCTTGTATTCTTATCTTCACGTGATAAAAACCTACGGCACACCTACCAGGAACTAATCCTTCTACTTCTTCAAAATTATCTTTTTTGGATACACGTAAGATTTTGATATCCATAAAAAAGAGTTATGAAATTTCTTTCTTTAATTCTTCATAAGCCTTCTTTACTTCATCTACTGATGCCTCATCTTCTAACGTGGTCACATCTCCGATGGATTGATTAGTTAACACTGCTCTTATCACTCTTCTCATTATCTTTCCACTTCTTGTCTTTGGAAGTTTTGATACAAAGTATATTCCACTAAATGCAGCAATAGCACCTACTTGCTCTCTTACCCAGTCATTTAGACTCTTCTTTAAATCCTCTGACGGTTTTTGACCAGCTCTTAGAACTACAAAGGCGACTGGCACCTCACCTTTTACTGGATCTGGAACTCCTATTACAGCTGCTTCAGCTACTGCAGGATGATGAATAAGAGCTGATTCTAGCTCATAAGTTCCTAGTCTATGGCCAGCTACCTTTATTACTTCATCTGCTCTTCCTAATATCCAGAAGTAACCATCAGCATCTTTTACAGCAAAATCTCCGGGATAAAACATTCCTTGGAACTTGTTCCAATATACTTTTACATATCTTTCTGGGTCTCCCCATATAGTTAACGGCATTCCAGGCCATGGTTTCTTTATTACTAAATATCCTCTCTCTTCTGGCTTTGTTGGATTTCCATTCTCATCAAGAACGTCTGCGTCAATACCGGGTAACGGCATTCCATTAGTACCCGGTTTAAGTGGAATTAAGTACAATCCGGGTAAATGACTTATCATAATTCCACCAGTCTCCGTCATCCACCATGTGCTCCCAAATGGAATGCTTTCTTTTCCAACAAGCTTGAAGAACCATCTAAATGCCTCTGGGTTAATTGGTTCTCCAACGGAATGCATCAATCTGATTGTAGAAAAGTCATGATTCTTATATGTCTCCTCTCCGAATTTCATAAATGACCTTATAGCTGTGGGTGAAGTATAAAGTATTGTAACGCCATACCTTTCTATTATTGATGCCCATCTATCTGGAGAAGGATAATCTAAGGCTCCTTCATACATTACTGTCGTAGCGCCTTCTAACAATGGTCCAAATACTATGTAAGAATGTCCAGTAATCCAGCCAATATCAGCGCTTGTCCACATTATGTCACTATCCTTTATGTCAAATACCCAGTTCATTGTTGCGTGAAGTATTGTTGAATAACCACCAATATCATGCACAATTCCTTTTGGTTTTCCAGTAGTTCCAGAAGTGTAAAGAATGAATAGAGGGTCTTCACTCTTAGTCCTTTCTGGCTCAACTTGGACATTCAATGGTACTTGTTTATACACGTTATCATAATATTCATCTCTTCCATCTTTCATATTTATGCTATTTCCGGTTCTTCTAACAACTAAAACATGCTGAACTGAAGGTGCACTCTCTAGTGCCTTGTCTGCAATATCTTTTAATGGGACTATTTTACCCCTTCTCCATCCACCGTCTGCAGTGACTAGAAGCTTAGCTTTCGCATCATTCATTCTATCTGCTAATGCTTGTGCACTAAATCCAGAGAATACAACACTAAAAATTATCCCTAACCTAGCAGCGGCTAACATAAATATTGGTAGCTCTGGAATCATTGGTAAGTACAGTGATATAGCATCACCTTTCTTTAATCCATATACTTCTTTTAAAATGTATGAGACTCTATTAACTTCTCTGTACAAGTCGTTATAAGTTATATATTTTACGTCTCTTGGATTTCCCTTTTCATCTACAGGTTCTCCTTCCCAAATTATTGCGACTTTATTCTTCCTCCAACTTTTTGCATGCCTATCAACTGCTAAATAAGATAAGTTAATTTCTCCACCAGAAAACCATTTATAAAATGGTGGATTAGAGTCGTCAATCACTTTTTCCCATGGTTTAAACCATTCTAGTTGAGATGCGACTGAAGCCCAAAAGTCTCTATAGTTTTCTGTTGCGATTTTATGTAACTCTTTATAAGTAGAAGGAGAAATAGTTTTACTTTGATATTTACTAGGAATTATTTGCTCGTTGAAGGGAAGAGCCCAATTTACTGACATAAATATAAAGTGAACGTAAAGGTATAAAACTTTTAAGCATACCTATATACTGGTTGTCTTATAGATTAATTTCTTTTTATTCAGAGGAAGTTAACTTTATATTTTTGATATCGAAATAGATATTGATGAGAGTAGCCGTACCAGTAACAAACGGATATGTAGATGGCCCTGGAGAAGGATTAAGTGTTCAAATATATGATGTAGAAAACGGTCAATATAAGTTAATTGAGGAATACGAGAATCCAGCTTTAAGAGCTATGGCAGCTAGAGGTGCTCATATGTTAAAGTCTGCTATAGATAAAGGGGTGAATGCTTTTATAGTAGCTGAGATGGGTCCACCAGGTATTAGATTATTACAAAGCTACAAAATTAAAGCGTATTTAGCAGAAGGCCTAGATGTAAAGACAGCTTTAGAGAAATTGATAAAGAATGAATTGCCAGAATTAAACAGACCTACACATGAGGAACAACATCGCGGAGAATATCATCACCATTAGAAAATTATTTAACAAAAATATTTTTTACGCTATTCTAAAAACATTATATGACCAGACATATTATTTTAGGTAATGGTTCTTTAACTCTTCTTTCTGATGGTAAGCTTACTTACAGAGAGTTGTACTGGCCTTTACCTCTAGATAACCATTTGCATGAAGGTAAAATAGGGATATGGGTAGATGGAAAATTTGCTTGGATAAAAGACTTACAAGTGAAGATAAGCTATGAAGCAGACTCACTATCATCTATAGCGGAAACGGAGTTTAATGATGTAAAGATAAAAATAAAAGACACCGTAGATATGGCTTATCCTATCTTAGTAAGGGAGTTTAGTATTACTACTGACAAAGAAGTAAGGATTTTCTTTCACTGGGACTTTCATATAAATGGTAATGATATAGGTGATACTGCGCTTTTTGATCCATTTATTTCTTCAATTATTCATTACAAGAGAGATAAGTGGTTTTTATTCAAATGTGATATCCCATTTTACCAATTCGCAACAGGGTATAAAGAGACTGAGGGGTATTTAGGTACTTGGAAAGACGCTGAAGATGGTGAACTATCTGGAAATCCAATAGCACAAGGAGCTGTAGATTCTGTAAGTAGTATCCGGGTTACATCAACATCAGTTTTCTACTGCTGGCTTGTCTGCGGAAACAACTATGATCAGGTTTTCCAAAGAAACAACTACGTAGCACGAAAGGCCCCTAGAGAGTTAATAAGAAGGACAGATAACTATTGGAAAGCATGGTTAGTAAAAGCAAGAGATTATGATGATCTTGTAAGGAGAAGTTTACTAGTCATAGCGGCACATTGGCAAAATAATGGAGCCTTGCCAGCTGCTTTAGATACTGACATTATGAGGTTTAACAAAGACACTTATAATTATGTATGGCACAGAGATGCGGCTATTACGTCTATGGCGTTAACTTTGTATGGTTATCAAGATCCAGTTAGGAATCTAATTCTTTTCACTAAACCACTTGTCTTTAATGGATTTCTATTTCAAAAATATACTTGTGATGGAAATTGGGGCTCTACTTGGCACCCTTGGACTACTAGAAGCATACCTATACAAGAAGATGAGACTGCACTAATGCTTTATGCCCTCTGGATCCATTTTAGTAGGTTTACAGATATAGATTTTGTGAAACCCTTATATGCACCATTTGTAAAAAGGATCGCAAAATTTCTTATTGACTATAGGGATGAGGAAACTGGATTACCTCTTCCATCTTATGATTTATGGGAAGAAAGATATGGCACTCACTTTTTCACGTCTTTAGCTGTATATGCCGGTCTAATTGCTGCATATAAGTTTGCTGAATTTTTCGGTGATGAAAATTTGAAAGATAAATATCTGACCGCAGCGAATGAGGTAAAGAAAGGTTTAGAGAAGTTTTATGTCGGCGACCATTTTGCTCGCACAATGTATGAAGATAAGACTTTGGACAAAACAATAGATTCGAGTACCTTATTTGCTTCTTTACTAGGAGCATTTGATCCACGAGATCCCAGAGTTTTGAGCAACAGAAAAGTTATTGAAGAAAGGCTTAACGTAAATGGAGGAATAGCTAGATATGAAAATGACTGGTACTTGAAGCAAGACGACAAACCTAACGCATGGTTTATTTCAACGCTATGGCTGGTTCAACAATACATCTTGGAAGGAGACAAAAAGAAAGCAAAAGGATATATTGATTGGGTAATTAGAAAAATGTTACCCACTGGAGTAATACCAGAACAAATTAGCACTAAAGACACATATCCATCTGTTTCTCCGTTAGTTTGGAGCCATGCAGAATTTGTAAAAACAATCTATTATTATAAACAAGTTTAGTATATTAGAAAGAGATATAATTTTCATATGACATTTTATTTCTCCTCTGCACTAGAGCTTTTTATTATAGTATATTAGCGTATATTAGAGAATTTGAGAACTACACGTAGGTTTTACATCAATTGAATTTGGGAGTATTTTTCTTCTTAAGATAAAATAGTCCAAGATGAAAAATATAATAATTCTTTATGAATATATATAATTGATGTGTGATTATAAGCTTATAAAGTATGATAGACCTTTAAAGAGTTCAGAAAAGATCCTGCTAGTAAGTAGGGAGATATTTAACAAGATTTTCGATGAAAAGTACTTAAAAGTGTTGTCTTCTCAAAAAAGAGATAGTGTAAGCAAAAGTTATTACTATTGTATTCTAGATTTCTTCAAAAATCTTGGTTTGATAGAAGATAATGCGTTAGTAAAAGGTATAGTAATTCCTTTTGTAGTTGAGGAAAATAAAATAATATTAGATAAGGCGCTTCTCAGTGTTACTAAAAATGGAATTGTACTAATGGATTTAAACTCACATAAATATGAATGCGAAACATGTCCACTAAGAGCAGAGTGCAGATATGGCATTAAAAATGTTTCCTCACAATTAAAAGCAAAGCCAAAAGGAAGAACATTAAATGATATTTGGAATAACTTAGTTTCTCAATTGGCAAAGAAAATAATCAATAGAGTTGTTATGGTTCAACTTTAAGTTCTCTATCTAGTATGTTATAAAAATTATGACTAACCTTTTTATTTAATCCCAATGACCTTTAAATTATGAAAGCTTATATAATTTTATGGTTTGTAGTTCTATTAGCGCTCGCTCCGATTGCATTAAATATTCAACATCTTTTCGTATATTCTGATTCCCCTTTCTTAACCAACCAATACGCTAGTGTTAAAGTTAAGAATATACTAATTAATTATTTCAATTACTCTAGTGAAGATGAGATTTATGTGTTAATTCAAGGGAACTACTCGGTTGCTTCTCACTTAATTAACATAACAGCGAGTAAATATCTTCAAAATTTCAAACTTTTGACCCCTTACGATATCTTAAACCAAAGTAATAATACTTATTTTAAGACAGTCAAACCTCTAATTGAGAAAGTTTACAATCAAATTTTACCACTTCATAACTTGTATCAAAACTTAACATTGCAAAGAGAAATAATACTTAGCAACCTTACGAATTTCCAATATCAATTAAACGTCACCTATGGTGCTCCATTAGGTAAAGTTCAGAGCAATAGCTCTACTGTAGTTAAGTTCTTAGGAATATATACGCATTTAAATGGAAGTACATTAGAAAAAGCTAGAAATGCCAGTCTTATCTTATTTAAAGATCCGTTTATTCTCATGTTTTCCTTTAACAATTATACAAATGCATCATTGATATCAAGTACACTATCTAACTTTTCTCCTTCTGACTATGTATATTTAATACACGAAATTACGGGAGAAAACGTTACATTTGAAGAGATTCAAGATCCTTTTAATTACTCAGTAAGCCTCATAGAAAAAGAGTTTCCTCCTCAACCTATTAGTATAAATCAATTTCACAAAGGAGACAAGTGGTTGTTTATTATTCAAGTTCCTTCTAATGAGAGTTTAACAAATGTAGAAAATTTCATGAGCAATCTTAATGCTACAGTAACTGGACATTTACCTATTTATGCTGAGTCAGCGGTTGTAACAGAACAAGATATAAAGACAATTGACGTAGTTACTGTAGCTATCTTAGCAGTTCTCTTAATAGTTTTAATAAGATCGGTTCTCCCAATCATTCTATTAATATTAAGCGCTGTTATAGGGTTAGTCATAGCTTATTCATTACTTTATGTAATGACGTTTTTTGGATACTCCATTTATTACATTTCTGGTTTAGTGATCCCTCCTATTGTGTTTGGAATTACTGTAGACTATTCTATTCTTTTCCTTTATAGATATTTTGAGGAAGCGAGAAAAGGTTCACAATATCCTTTAAATAGAGCCTTTAAAACAGCAGGGAAAGCTGTTGTATTGAGTGGATTAAGTATATCTCTAGGATTTTCATCTTTCATTATATCGTCCTCTCCCTTACTGAGGAATATTGGTATTGCTTTAGTTATAGCTTCTGTATCCTCATTAATTCCAGCACTTCTTTTCATGAGAAGTATGCTAGGAAGCATAGATATAAAGAAGCTTAGTTTCCCAAGGAAGGAAGTACCTAATCCGGTAGACGTAAGACAGAAATATTTGGAGAGGATTTCTCGTTTTGCAATAAATAAGAGGTACTTTATATTGGTAGCTATGGTTCTTCTGGGTATAGGAGCTTTCTATGTCTTCACTACTCACACAACTAACGTTTCAATAAGAGAGATTGTTCCTTCGTCTTCAAATGTTGTAGTAGGAGAAGAAGAATTAGCTCATTTCTACAACTATAGTGTGGACTATGTTATAATTCAAGGAAACCCAAACGCCTCATATTCTAAAATATACAACTTGACTCAAAAACTTATTAACGAGGGGGCATTAGTCTATGGGCCGGCATCAATAGGCAAAACGATATTTAAAAATCCAACTTATATAACTAATTTGTACTATTCACACAACTACTCTTTGTTGGAAGTCTATATACCTTATCCAGTATTTAGCAAGGGGGCAATCAACTTTACGAATCAGTTAATTAACCAAGGTTATCTAGTGGGTGGAAGTAATGCTGAAAGAGTAGATATAGTAGATAACACAGTCCACTTATATTATATAGAGGTTCTTCCTTTAACAATTGCTATAATTACTGTCTATTTAATAGTAGCTTTAGGTTCGATTATAGTTCCATTGAGGCTTAGTCTGACGTTGTTATTAAGTTCTTTAGTCGGTGTCGCAATTCTTTATTTAATTTATGGTAATCTTTATTGGTTATCACCACTTATAGTATTTGCAATTATGTACAGTTTAGGGATAGATTATGATATGTTTATAATAATAAGGATTTTAGAAGAGAAAGGAAGTGAAGAAGATAGAATAGTAAATGCTGTTAAAAATACTGGATTAGTAGTTACCGCTGCTGGACTAATATTAGCTGGTGCTTTTCTCTCTTTAGGGGCTTCTAATATGAGGTTTTTGCAGGAGATAGGAATCGGTGTGGGAATAACAATCCTCTTCGATACTTTCATAGTTAGACCTATATTTGTGCCAGCTATACTAGCAATATTGAAGAAATATAATTGGTGGCCTAAGGTGATGAGCCTTACAAGGGATGATGGATGATTTACTCGATCCTTGCTGATCTTTTATTTCGATATATCTATTTTTAGGTCAGTTAGTTTTATTAGTTTAGATATATCTATTTCGCATATGCAATTCGGAAATAAAATTTTAGGCATCGTTCTAGCATCTCTTTTCGTTCTATCTCTGTCACTAGTAGTTTTTTCACAAACACCACTTACTGTTGATCTCACAGCTTTTTCCCATACATCTCACTTAATAGCACCAGGAGAAAGTCCAGTCCCACTTACGTTTACTGTAGTAAATCTAGGGTCCCCTCTCTTTGATGTTAACATAACCCCTCTTTCAGTATTCCCATTCTCACTTTATGAATATTATAATAATACAGAGAATATAACAATCCCAGAACTTTCTACTGGAAGTTCTGTCAATGCAACCTTCTTATATAAAGTGTCACCTAGCGCCTCAGACGGGGTTTATAAAGCCTATATAAAAATCTCTGGCAAACTACCTAATGGAACTATAGTAAGTAAAAATGTATCTGCTGTTATCCCAATTCTAGGTTATGTTTCAGTCTCTGCGCAATCGGTCTGGGGCTCGTTGAGTTCACCTTTAGTAGTTGCAGGAGGGGAAAACAATTTACCGCTAACTATTGTCTTGGTAAATACTGGAAATGTAGTAGCTTCTAACGTCTCAGTCCTCTTAAAATCTCAATTTCCGGTTAAATTTGAGTCTTCTTCGATAAGTGTTGGGTATCTACCAGTAGGACAACCAGTTGAAGTAACAACATATGCAAGTATTTACCCAAATGCTTCGGAAGGAATCTATACTATTCCGATTCAAGTAGAGTACTTTAACGGAGTAAAACAAACAGTTAACATGACAGTTAACATAAACGGTTATGCTAATTTCTCTATCTCAACTCTATGGGGATCTATTAGTTCTCCAATAACAGTATCTCCAGGGGAAACACAAGTGCCTTTAACATTTATAGTAAGGAACCTAGGAGATGTTAATGCTTTAAATGTGTCCTTGAACTTTAATTCAGAGTATCCTATACAATTTATACAAAAAACAGGGTATATAGGAATAGTTCCAGCTGGCGAATATAATTATGTTACAGTTACTGTCAATGTTTATTCAAATGCTACTCCCGGAGTTTATTACATACCAGTTACTCTTCAATACTTCCAAACAAAAACTACAGTATACACTCCAGTAATAATATACTCACCTAATATAACAGTTAACGCATTTACGATTCCTCCACAGCTCTTCCCTGGATATTATGATGTAGAAGTAAAAGCAATAGTAGTGAATTTTGGTTCCGCGTTAGCTAATAATGTTACTGTATCACTTTCCTCTCCGTTCCAAGTTATCTCTCAAAATACATTTGATTTAGGAGCATTACCTCAAGGCGTACCTGCAAATATAACTTTCCTTGTGAATATCCCCAATAATACAGCTCCAGGCTACTATTACTTTAATTTCACAGTAAAGTATGATGGTGGAAAATATGTTAAAAGTATCAAGATGGAAGTCTATCCAAAAGCAAACCTACAAATTGTTCATGTATATTACCCATCTCTCGGTGCAGGAGCATCTAATGTACCTATTACAGTAACAGTTAAAAACGTTGGTAATGCCACAGCTAAGAACGTAAAAGCTATAATAGGTACTAGCAACGTGATCTATCCATACGTGAGTAGTTCCAATCCTTTAATGGCTCTTTCAGCATCTGAAGTATTTCTAGGTGACATAGCACCTGGAGAAGAAGTAAATGTAACTTACGATATAGAAGTAAGCAGTGGTGCCAATCCAGGTAACTACACTATACCAATAACACTACTATGGAATCAGACTGGTGGTTTATTCCCATTTGTTCAGAATGATAAGTTTACTGTGCAAGTGTCTCCTTCAGCGTTTAGCAACATAGTCTCACAAGGCATTACAGTTGAAGTTAACAACAACAAATACACGATAAGTTGGCTAGCAATAATTATTGTGATAATTATAATAATCTTAATAATTCTTGTTATAGGACTAAGAGGTAGGAGAAAGCACAGTGGACAGTGAATTCAAAAAGGCAGTAGATTTTTATTATCGACATTTACTTTTTATTGAAGGAGAAAATTACTTAGATAAAAGCCTAGAATTTATAAATATTTTTCTCAAAATTAATAAAAAACCTAGAATAGCTTATGCTTTTCATCCATGGGTTTCTGGCTCAAAAGATAGACTAAATTTTTTTAAGCAGAATATTGGTTTACCAGTCATAGATATAGATTATTCTTCCTCAGAAAAATACCTTGGAGAAACATATGATTTAGTAATTTTAGACGCTGTTGACGATTTTAGGCCGAACTATATATCAAGACTAGTTGATATGACAAGGGGTGGAGGACTTACAGTAATTTATACTGATAATTTATATCAAAACAAACTATATAGAAATAGTCTGATAAAAGACGGCATGATTGACAGTTATTTCGAAGATAGATTTTTAAGAAAACTAAAGTCCTACCCGGGGATAATTTATGTAAAGGATAGTAAGGTAAGTTTTAAGACTTTTAATGAAAAAGACGTAAGTAAGCCTAAGCCTAAAATTCCTCAAAATCCTTCTCTTCCTCTTTCTCTTCACAATCTTTGCTTAAGTGAAGACCAGAATAAGGCTTTAGAAGAATCCACGTTTATACTTCATGATGATATTAAAAAAAGAATTTTAGCTATAACTTCCCCTAGAGGAAGAGGAAAATCTGCAGTCGTAGGTCTATTTCTCTCTTACATAGTGAAGAAAAAATACAGAGAACCAACTATTATCATAATAACTTCTCCATCTTACTTCTCTTCCTCTGAAATTTTCAAGTTTTTAATAAAAGGTCTAGAGGTGCTAGGTGTTAAACACAAGATAACTAAATCGAAAGACGGCAAAATCATGAAAGTTTCAGCAGGGGAAGTAATAGTAAGATGGCTTGCCCCAGATCTAGCTAAAGATTATGAAGGGTATTTGATAGTTGTCGATGAGGCAGCAGCTATTGGAACGGAAACTCTGGAATATTTAATTAATAGTTGGAACAAGGTTGTGTTAATTTCAACTATTCACGGTTATGAAGGATCTGGGAAAGCTTTTCTTAAGTACTTAATGAGCTTAAAACAAAAATATACTCTAAAACATGTTACGCTAGATTTTCCAATAAGGTATGCTAAGGGTGATCCGATAGAGAGGTTCATTTATGATGTTATGCTGTTAGATGCTGAGCCGAAAATAAAGCAAAATCCCGGATCTTTCAGAGAAATTAGCAGAGAAGAACTTTTCAAGAATGACAGCGAGTTAAGACAAATTTACGGAATATTAGTTTCTGCTCATTATAGGAATTCTCCAGACGATCTGATGTTGTTGGGCGATTTACATTTTCAAAAGATTTTCTCTTTAGATGATTTAGGAGTATCACAGATAGTATATGAAGGAGGACTATCAGATGAAAAAGTAAGAAGTCTAATGCAAGGTGAGAGTAATTTAGGTAATCTAATACCCCATCGGATAGTAAAATATGAGAGAGTAAGCGAATTTGGAAAACTAAGTGGATGGAGAGTGATAAGGATTGCAGTTTTACCGGAGTTTCAAAGTAAAGGGATAGGCTCAAAACTCCTTTCTGAAGTAAAGAAAGAAGCTGAAAAAGAAAACCTAGACTGGTTAGGTTCATCTTTTGTGATGGATTATAAAGTCTTGAATTTTTGGTCAAAAAACGGGTTCTATCCCGTATATCTTGCTTCAAGGAAAAATGAGGGACTAAATGGGTATTCAGTTATTGTTCTTTATCCATTTAACGAGAAAACAAAAAAGATTGTAAATCTTCTTTCATTTAAGCTCAAAATGAAAATAATAAAAACTGCTCATCAAGTTTACTTTAATGTATCTCCTATCACTTTGGCAAAGCTCTTAGACTCAATACCAATATATCAAAAGGTTAATGATCTTGACTCATATTACATAGAAAAAATTAAGGCTTTCTTAGAGGGAATTCTACCTTATAACTCAGTTGCTGATGCAATCAATATACTAACAGAGAAGTATTTCTGGGAAAGACCAATAAACCTTGATATAATAGAAGAGGCCACGTTAGTTGGTAGAGTACTTCAAGGAAGAAGCTGGTCACACATAAGCTATGCTTTAAATAAGACCCCTAGAGAGGTAGAGGAGATACTTTTAAGTAGTGTAAATAAACTTATGAAAGCTTTTATTTAACCGTGCTAAATTTTAATCTTATGAGATCAATAAGCAAACTTATAATATCATTGTTTGTAGCGGAAGTTCTAATATTTCTAATATCAGCAGGGATACCATATAATTCTCCTGCATTGGTTCAACAGTATAACGGACTCGAAAACTCAACAAGGAACCAGCCTTATATAGGCATAGTTATGAGTATATTTACTAATAATGTTAAAGTTGCAATACTAGACTTTATTCCAATTATAGGTATTATATTTTTAGCATTTTCTATAGTAAACACTGGGATGCTACTAAGTGCGGTATCAACAGCACATAATTTGCCCGGCATTGCATTAGCTCTAGGTTTACTTACACTTCCTCACTCATTTATTGAACTACCTTCTTATGCAATTGCTACAGCATCTGGATTATATATATTAATTAAAAGAAATGATTGGACGAGAGGTATAATAACGTTCATATTAGTACCGGTAGAACTATTGTTAGCTGCACTGGTGGAAGCGAGCCTATTCTTTGTCTCTAACCCTTATATAATGTGGGCAGCATCAGCTCCAATACTAGTAGGGTTGTTTTTCTTTTACGAGTATTTACAGAAAGTTGCTGATAAATACGTAAAAGCTCCTCAAGTCTCTCAAGGCTTCCAAACCGCTCAGTATCAAGCCCCTCAGTTTACCTCATTAGATTACCAATACTTTAATCAGTATAGAGAGAACTGGGCTAAAGCAATAGCGTATGAGACTCAAGGAGATTTAAGCTCAGCTACTAATTACTTATGGTCTTCTGTTATTGACCTAATAATAGCTAATGCAATAAAAATGGGAATGCCTTATTACACAAAAGAGGACTTAGATAGGGTTATACAAACTTTATCAGCTCAAAATCCCCAGATACTTTACCTTTATCAACAAGCGTTTGTAGAAAGATTACAGAATAACTATCAAGCGTTTAAGAGTTACGCTACACAGTTAGCAGCGATTTTACAAAATATTTATCAGACTTCTATTTCAAGAAGGATAGGGTAATGATCTGAACCTTGTATTTTTAAAACTTTGCAGTCCTTTATATTGCTCTTAAGTTCTTCAGATACAAGACAATAGTCAATTCTCATTGCTCTATTTTTAAACCTATAACTTCTCCAAGTATACTCGGTTTTATCAGGGTTTATTAACCTATAAGCATCTATATACCCTTTTTGTAAAATATGATTTATCCACTCTCTTTCTTTAGGCGATAACCCTGGAGTAGACTCGTCCCAGAAAGTTGAGTCTCTTCTATCAGTTACAGCATTAAAATCCCCACATATAATTACTGGCTTTTCTTTCCTCAGTTTATCCATAAACTTTTCGATCTCACTGTCGAAACTTAGCTTAAAATCCAACCTTGACAACCCATCGCCAGCTCTCGGAAAGTAAGCGTTAATTAAATAAAATTTATCAAGTTCTACAGTAACTGTTCTTCCTTCCTCATCGAACTCTGGTATTCCTAATCCTTTAATTACATTCTTGGGTTTTTCCTTTAGTATTGTCATTACTCCACTATAACCTTTCTTCTTGGCAGGGAAAGGGACAAGAGATAATCCTCTCAAAAGCAGGTCTAAAGGTAGGTCATTACTCCTTATTTCTTGAAGTAAAATTGCGTCGTATATAAGGACATCATCCAGACCTCCTTTTCTATTTATTGCTTTTAACCCATTGACGTTCCAGCTAACTATCTTCATGAATTAAAATAAATTCCCCTCTCATTTAAGTTTTCTAAGCAAGAAAAAGAAGAAGAATAAAAAAAGACTACTATTATCTTATTTTAGTCCATTCTTGTAGAATCTATTATCGAAGTAAAGGATATAGACCTCTCTGGTAATGAGTCAAGTTCCTTTAATTGTATTTTATCTTCTTTTTGTTGAAGAACTAATTGTTGCATATTATTTATTCTCTTTTCCTATTTATTAACTTTTACTCCCCGGTTAACTAAGTTAATACCCTTACTAGAGAAGATATTGATATTTGACTTCCTTGTAAATAAATTCTTAGTTAACTATTTTTAAACTATTTTTAATAATAAATAAATATTATCTTTAGGAGATCAGAGAATAGTTAATGAAATTAAAAAATTTTAAAACACGCTCCAAAGTTAAATTATAATTTTAGAGTAGTGACTATTTTTATAATTGAGAGAATCGAGGAATTATGTAGATAAAAGAATAAAATTTTTAAACATATTGCTAGATAGGATTATTAATTTAGTATAAACTTGCGTAAGGGGGGTCCATTATGAAAAGAAAAGATAAAAAAAATCTAGGTATAGCTAAAACACTTTTAGTAGGAATAATAATTGTAATAATTCTAATAGCAGCAGTAGCAGCATACTTTTTGCTACCCAAACACACTGTTCAAGCACAAGCAATATCAGTTGCACCTACTTCATTCTTAGTAATTCAAGGAACACCAATAACTTTCTCCTTCTTTAACGTTCAAAAAGGTGCGACACTCGAAATAAATTTTGGTGATGGTAACGTAATTAATGCTACATCAACTAATGTTACTTACACATATAAATATGGTGGACATTACCTAGTTTTAGTTGAGGAATATATAGGAAATAAACTAGTCTCATCAAATATAAACTCAACATTACCAATCACAGTTCAGCCTTCAATACCTAGCAATCTGTCTGACCTTGTTAGCATACCAACAATTTCATTTAATTCAACAAGAAATCCAACTGCACCCATAGTTAATGTAGGTGAAACCCTATATTTGTATGCTGGTTATTTACAGCCACCATCTGGTCAAAACATGACAATTTATGAATATATTTGGAACTTCGGAAATGGCAAGACATTAACTATAATGGCAAATGCTAGTAATGACTTCTTACCGGAAGTAAACCCAGTTAATGTCTCTTATTCTAGTCCAGGTTTGTATCCGGTAATGTTAACTCTAGTAACGAAGAATGCATCAAGCGGAGCTACATATAACTTCTCTGTTATATATACTATTGCAGTATCCGGCCCAAGCATGACTTTCTCATTGTATCATTTTACTGGAAATGTTCCTAACCCTGGTACAATTACTGTGGCCGAGAACGTGCCTGGAGGTCCTTATTCATTCGACCCACAGATAGACTATGAAAGTGTTGGTTTTGAGGTTGTCAGCAATATATTTGCAACCTTACTAGTCTACAACGGCTCTAGTACTACTAGCTTTATACCTTTTGTAGCTGAAGAATTACCTAACACTTCAAATGGAGGGATTAGTGACAACTACACCGTTTACACTTTTCATATAAGACCTGGTTTATACTTCTCTAACGGAGATCCAATAACTGCTTACGATGTGTGGTATTCTATTGTAAGAGCTTTACTCTTCGTAGGTGGAGAGCCTGGAACTCCAGATTGGATTCTAGCCCAATATCTAATTCCTAATGCTACTGCAGGAGTTCCAATAGTTACCCCACAAAATGAAAATGAAGCGTTTAACCTAATAATGAATGCTGTAACTTACAATAACCAGACTGATACTGTAACATTCCACCTTGTTAAACCAACCCCACCTCAATTATTCTTTACTGCGCTTGCTAATCCATTAGGCTCTGGAATAATAGACGCTAAGTGGTTAGAGCAAGTTGGGGCTGGAATAAACTTCACTCCAGCTGGCTTCTTACAATATGAGCAATATGCTAATGAAGGACATTATAACCAGCAAGTTGAGAATGACCCAGTAGCTTCTGGTCCATACATGATAAAGGATTATGTCCCAGGCCAGTACGTGGTGTTAGTGCCAAATCCATATTTCCCTGGAATTACGATAAATGGTAAAGTAGTAATTCCAAAGCCTAATGATACAGTAGTAATAGAATGGGTTAAAGATCCGCAAACAGCATACGATTTGTTCATCAGTGGACAAGCTGATATAGTTACTGAGCTTCCAACGAACTATATTGCTGCATTGAAGCCTTATATAGCTCAAGGTCAAGCTTTAATGTATCAATTCCCAACACTATCAGAGTTCTTCTTCGTATTTAATCTAAACATTAGTGTTAATGGATTAAAGCAGATCAATCCAAGCTATAATATACCTCCAAACTATTTCGCAAACTTATACGTAAGAGAAGCATTTGCTTATGCCTTTAACTATACTAATTATATAGATAACATAGTAGGAAATGTAAAATATGGATTAGACTTTGCCAGTCCTTATGCTGGAGTTATTATACCAGGTTTACCTTATTACACTCCTCCACCATCATCTTTAGTTCCCACATTCAACTTGACTTATGCTAGAGAATTAATGATAAAGTCCGGAATGTATAATGTCTCGGTATCCTTCCCAATAATTGTGTCTTCTGGTGACACTGTTGACTATGCAGCTGCAGAGATGTGGGCACAAGCTTTGCATGAAATGGATCCAAACATTAACGCCCAACCAATGTATATGCCATTCTCTCAGATAATAGGTTATATGGTCCCTGGGGCAAATCCAATGCCAATCTTCTATCTAGGTTGGATAGCTGATTATCCATATCCTTCAGACTTTGTAAACGCTATGTACTTGGAGAATGGAACTTACCCAGCGGCAGATGGTTGGTATGTATCTTACCTAGAGCAATTAGGATATACTCAAGAAGCTCAAATGTATGCAAACCTTAACCAGTTAATACTTGAAGCAGATTCCGCAACTAACCCAGTATTAGCTCAGCAGTTATATGCAAATGTAACTAATCTTGCTTTGCAACTATACATGTATGTCTACACACAACAGCCGAATGCATTCTGGATAATTAAGCCTTACATGCATGGCTATAATAATAACATAGCTTATGAGGAGAATCCAATGATTGGTGGAGCTGGAGACTCTATATACTACTGGTGGGTAAAGGGATAATTTTTTTTATATTTATATAAGACTTGTTCGAATCTAAAGCATAAGGTGATTGTATGAAGCTTTGGGTATTTATTTTGAAAAGGCTTATCTTTGCTTTTGTCACAATTATTGGAATTACCTTTATAGTATTTGCTTTGCTGCACGTAGGAGGAAATAATTTATTATTATCAGCTTATCTTAATCCTAGACTTAATGGGCCTGCTAAAGAAGAGATGATAAAAGAGCTAACAGAAAAGTTTCATTTAAATGCCCCGATCTATATACAATACTTCTACTGGTTAGAAGCACTTTTTTCTGGAAATTTAGGTTACACTAATACTCCAATATATAGCGGGCCAGTGACTTCAGCAATTTTATTATTCTTACCTAATACAATAACGCTTACAATTATAGCAGCAATCTTAGTGTGGATAATAGGGATTCCACTAGGTGTTTATTCTGCGGTAAGAAGAGATAGCGCTTTAGACCATTCGGTTAGAGTCTTCTCTTTTACTTTATATTCTATGCCAATTTATTTAATAGCGTTTATCCTTATAATCATCTTTGGCGTAGAATTAAAAATCCTCCCATATTCATACCCTGTAAATCCTCTTTTAGCCTCTACCCTGCCATGGTACAAACATGGAATATCTTATCCGACGCACATTGTACTTATAGACGCTTTAATTCACGGGGATCTTGCAGTATTCTGGAACGCTTTACTCCACGCAATACTTCCCTCATTAACCTTGGCTTTAGCAATTGTTGCAGGAATAATAAGGATCTTAAGGTCATCGATGTTAGAAGTCCTAGATCAAGATTACGTTAGGTTAGCTAGAGCAAAAGGAGTTCCAGAAAAAGTAGTGATAAATTTGCATGCCAGAAGAAATGCACTAATTCCAGTATTGACCCTCTATGGCTATACAATAGCTTCATTATTAGGTGGTACTGTAGTTGTAGAGAGCATATTTGATTACCCCGGCATAGGATACTGGACTACCCAAGCTATATTAACGAATGATGTAGGTGGGATAATGGCTGCCACTCTGATATTTGGAATAGTTTTTGTATTGGCTTCATTAATATTGGACATAGTATATGCTCTGATAGACCCTAGGATAAGGTACTAGGTGATAGAATTGGAGAGGTACTCAGAACTTAAAAATTCCTTAAAAATCTTCTTTGCCAACCCTACAGCAGTAGCAGGTTTTATAATCTTTATGATTTACGTCATAGATGCATTAATAGTGCAATTCGCTCCCTGGTTATTAGGTATAAAGAATCCAAACGTTCTACAAGAAAACTTCGTTAATCCAATTCCCCTCCCACCATCACCACAACATCCATTAGGTACTACATATCCAGGGATTGACTTGTTAAAGGCAATAGAGGCTGCAATAAGAATTGATCTTGCCTTTTCTCTAATAATAGTATTAGGTGGTGCCGCAATTGGCGCTACCTTAGGAATAATATCTGGCTATATAGGGGGTTTATTAGATGATGTTTTAATGAGGATTACAGACATATTCTTCGCTATTCCTTTCTTAGTATTAGCCATAGCAGTAGGTTTTGCTCTAGGCAGAAACTACGAAAGTATGATAATAGCGTTAATAGTAGTATGGTGGCCATTATATGCGAGATATGCAAGAGCACAGACCTTATCTATAAAAAGGACCCCATTTATAGATGCAGCAAAAATTGCTGGAGTCAGAGACTTTAAGATAATGATTAGACACATTTTGCCAAACGTGTTACCCCCTATTTTTATCCAAATATCTTTGGATCTAGGTTCTGTGATGGTAATATTTTCGACGTTAGCATTTATTGGATTAATACCTAATGCTTCGATACCGGAATTGGGATACTTAACATCACTAGGACTAAATTATCTACAATCAGCACCATGGACAGTTATCTTCCCCGGATTGGCGATTACTCTCTTTGCATTGGCAGTTAACTTAATGGGAGACGGGTTAAGGGACGTAATAGATCCAAGGAGGAGGAGTAGTTAAGATGGATAAAGTATTAGAAGTTAAAGATCTAGAATTAAAGTTTGTAACCAGAAGAGGAATATTTCATGCATTAAATGGAGTTGATCTAGAGCTCTATAAAGGTGAAGTATTAGGAATTGCTGGGGAAAGTGGATCTGGTAAGTCTACCTTAATGCTTGCAATTGGTGGACTCTTGCCAATCAATGCATGGGTTACCAGAGGTGAGATAACTTATATGGGCAATAATCTAATCCAAGATTTAATTAACGTTGGAAATACTAAGTATGTTAAGAAGAAGAATGAAAAAGCACTAAAGAAGCTTAATGAAAAGTTACAGAGCATAAGAGGTTCAAAGATAAGCATTGTATTTCAAGATCCGATGACTGCCTTAAACCCAGTACTCCAAGTAGGATATCAAATAGCCGAAGCAGTTTACTATCACTATCCTTCAGTATTGGCAAGAAGGATTTTAGCTAGATATAAAGCTACGAAAGATGATATGAGACAAATTTTAATTATCCTTAAGAATAAAGAAGATTATAATGAGAAATTACTTAAGTTTATAAAAGAGAAAGACCTTGAGGGTTTAGAAGAGCAAGTGTTATTTATTTGGGAAAGAAATGATCTGCATGACATAAAGAAGGAGAAGCTAATATTGTCATTAGCAGAAGAGAAAGTATCTAAAGTGGCCTTACCCTTTCTCTATAAAGTCGCAAGAAGTAATAAACTAGAGAGGACACCCATTTTGAGTAGATATATAAAGAGAATTTTAATAAAAGAGGGTTATAGGAAGGCAGTTGAAATACTTTCAATACTTAAAGTTCCTAATCCAGAGAAGGCCGTTTATATGTATCCCCATGAGTTATCAGGTGGGATGAGGCAAAGAGTCGCAATCGCCATAGGATTAATTAACAATCCAGAGATAGTATTACTTGACGAGCCCACTACTGCTCTAGATGTTACAGTTCAAGCTCAAGTTTTAGACCTTGTTAGAAGCATAAGGAGCAAATACAACTCTTCATTCATTTTTGTATCTCACGATCTTTCAGTACTTTACGAAGTATCAGATAGAATAGCAGTCATGTATGCTGGAAAAGTGGTGGAGGTTGGTAGTAAGGACGAAATAGTCTTTAAACCGTTGCATCCATACACCCAATCTCTATTAAGGGCTGTTCCATCTATTGAAAGCGAGGAAGTCTCACCCATTCCGGGAGAAGTCCCGGACTTGAGGAATCTTCCTAAGGGTTGTATGTTTCATCCTAGATGCCCTTATGCAATGGATATTTGTAAGAATCAAGCACCACCCATGTATACTTTAGAAAATGGTCATAAAGTTGCATGTTTCCTCTATGGTGAGAAGAAATGATAATAGCAGGATATAATATAACGAAACAGTACGTCTCTGGCGGAATGTTTTCAACTAACAAAGCAGTAGTTAAGGCTGTTCAAGGAGTTAACATAAAGATTAAGGAAAAGGAGACTGTAGGACTTGTGGGGGAGAGTGGCTCAGGAAAGACAACACTAGCTAGGTTACTGATAGGCTTAGAAGAAGTTACCGAGGGAAGCATACTCTTTAATATTTCTGATGATGAGCTTAATGAGTACGATGAAGCGTTAAAGAAAGGAGATATGGGAGTTATAAAGAGGATAGAGGGGAAGTATGATATCACTAAAATCCCAAAAAGTAGGCTAAGGGAACTTAGAAGATATATGGGCATGGTGTTTCAAGATCCATATTCTTCATTAGATCCAAGAATGACGGTTACTGATATTATAAAGGAACCTATGATTGCAACAGGTTACCTATCGGGAGAAGAAGCAAACAAGAGAGTATTAGAACTCTTAGAAAAAGTAGGACTACCTAAGTGGTTTGCATATAGGTATCCTCATGAACTGTCTGGAGGGCAAAGACAAAGAGTTGCAATAGCTAGGGCATTATCAACCAACCCTAGGTTTATAGCTTTAGATGAGCCAACAAGTGCATTAGATGTGTCTACGCAAGCCCAAATACTTAATTTACTTAAGTCCTTACAAAGAGAAGAAGGATTATCCTATCTCCTAATAACTCATAATATCTCTGTAGCCTCTTATCTCTCAGACAAAATATATGTAATGTATGCAGGTAAATTAGTTGAGGTGGGGGAGAGAGAACAAGTAATAAAGAACCCCAAGCATCCCTATACAATAGTTTTAATGTCTGCAGTACCGAAAGTAGGGAAGATTATGCAAAGGATCCCTGTTAAAGGAGAACCACCAAATTTAGTTAACTTACCAACAGGGTGTCATTTTCATCCTCGTTGTCCTTATGCTTTTGAGTATTGTGGGTGGAATGCGAGGGAAGTTGCTGAAGACCTGAAATACTTGTTGGAAGGGAAGTACTATGATATAGGGGGAGAGAAGATCAAAATAGATGTATTATCAGAGTTGAAAATAAGAGTAGAAGGAATAGGATATCAAGATTTAGAGAAGATTATTAAAAGCGAGATAGAAGCAGTAATGAGTTTCAAGAGTATAGATAGTATTAAAAAAGAAAGTGAAAATGCGGTTTTGATAGAGCTGAAGCAATATATTACTCCTAGACTTTATCAATTGAATGATGGGAGATTAGTCAGCTGTCTGCTATATGACGAAAAATTCATCAACAAAAAATGAAACAACTCTGTTTTTCGAGCATATTTATACGTCAGTTTTGATTACAACTTAATAAATTATAAATAAATGGTTTATAATTTAATGCTTCTAAAGGTACATTAAGTTACTAATATTTCGTAAAACTTTTTTATTTAGTTATCTTTTAGAATTTAAACATGATAGGAAAGTCTTAAAAAAATAGAAGTATCGTAAAGGAATTGTAGAGACAATTTGGTGAAAGAGCCAACCATTCACGCTAATTATTTTCTTTCCTATTTATTTTTTATAATCTTCAGTTTAACTGAGTTTAAGGATATATTCATTAAGATATTGATATTTTGTTTATCTATGAATAAATTAACTCAGTTAATTATTTTTAAACTATTTTTAGTAATATAAAAAATTATCTTCGAATAATATACACAACATTTGGTGAAAGTGAAATGATAACTTATACTGCACCACTATGGGTTGGTCTGGTTATAGGTTTTATAATTGGTGCGGCTGCAGAAGCATGGGGTATAGGAAATCCTGAGACTTTAATTAGACTAGCTAAATGGGAAGATAGACTATTCGTGGACTGTATACTTATTGGAGCAGCTGTAGCAACACCAGTGATGTATGCGCTTTACGCTGCAGGAGTAGGTTTTCATTGGTCTCCAAAGCCCTTATATATAATTGGTGTAGGTCTAGGTGGGCTTCTTTTCGGAATTGGCTTGGCAATATCTGGCTACTTCCCTGGTTCAACATGGATGGCACTTGGTGAAGGAAGAAGAGATGCAATATATGCAATTTTAGGAGGTTTAGTAGGTGCAGTTGCGTGGACAGCTTTGTTCCAAACTCCTGCTGGTCAATGGTTAGTTAAGACATTAAACTATGGTAGTGTTATAATTGGTGCTACTCATGTTGATGGAAAAGAATACTTAATACCTTGGGATGGCTTAACACCAATTGATTTATTCCTAATCTCATTAGTATATGCAGGAGTGCTGTTTGCGATTTCCTACTATTTGCCAAGATATAAAGGAGGAACTCATAGCTGTATAAGAGGGACTTTAGAAGGTAAGTTACCAGATACAGAAATAGCAAAAAGGAAAGACATTGCAATGTTCTTAACATATGGTGGTTTGCCTTATGACGATAAGAGTATTGTAAAGAAATTAAATGAATACTGGGCAGTTGAAAGCAATGTAACTAGATCCTTTATGGTTTCAGTAGGTGCAATTGTTGGTTTAACAGTCGTAGCAGAAATGTTCTTGCACCAGATATTTGGCGAGTCTACAACTTACTCATGGATGGCGGGCGCTTTATTCTTACCAAACTTCAAATATAGCCAAATAGTATTCAAAGGAATTGGTTGGGAGCCATTTAGTGATATCGGCACATTATTAGGTTCATTCTTTGCAGCAATATTTCTAACTAGGAGATTTACAGCATTTAGAAAGATTATACCACCCAGCTGGGAGAAGAGATTTGGTAGCAATGAAGGGGTGAGGGCTTTAGGATCATTTGGTGGCACTGCATTAATGATGTTTGGTGCAAGAATGGCTAGCGGATGTGCTTCGGGACACATATTAAGTGGAACGTTACAAATGGGAATAAGTGGCTTATATTTTGGCGTTATGGTCATGATTGCCATGATAATTACCGCAAAATTAATTTATAAGGAGTGAGAGGAGATGGCAGACATTAGAAATCAAGAATATTTAAATAAGCTAGATAAGACGTTCAAGATTATATTCGTCATTGGAGTTATAATAATGTTTGCAATTGCTATAGCAGAGACGCAAAACTACAAGGGTCCTTCAGTAACACCATCACAAGTTGCTGCAGTAGGATATGTTGTAATATTATTATTAGTTATTGCAGGTGTTATTTACAGTCAATTTCCAGAATCAGTATTAGGTAAGCCAATAGAATCGCAAGAAGCACAAAAGGAAGAAAATAGGTAAAAAAGTTATTTTTTCTTTTTTCACTCTCTTTTTTATGCTTTCTTTAGAATTCTTATCATTGGAAGAAGTTATTCATGGTAGTGAAAAAGAGAAGGAAATTCTAAGATCTCTTAAAAGTAAGTTTGGCGGAACTTTCCTTGAGGTAAAGACCAAAGAATGGGTCCAAGATCTAGAGGTATATGTTAATGGGAAAAAGTAAACGCATCACTTCTTCCTTATACTTCTGGGGAAGTTGATGGAGTAGTTGGAAAAGATATTAAGTTCTATTCAATGCCTTCACACCCTTTTCAAGTAAAGGATTTATACGAAGAGGCAGTAAAGAAAGGATATAAGGCAGTTATATTTTATGATGAGGGAAAGCTTAGAAGAATCGGTGTGAGTACTAAGATTCCAGCCATTTTTTCAGAGAAACGGTTAAGAGAAGGAGACAAAGTGAAAATTATAGCTAAATCTTCTCTCGTGGACACTACAAGTTGTAACTTGGAAGTAACGGTAAGTGAAGGAGAAGATTATATAGTTGTGGGTGCCCATGTTGATCATTGGCTAACTGGTTATCACGATAATCTCTTTTCATTAGATATAATCGAGAGATTAATTAACCTAAAACTCAACAGACACGGCTTAAAATTTGTCTTCTTTTCTTCAGAAGAGGGACCTAGGTGCTGTACTGGTTCTTCCCAATACAATAAGAATAACACATTTGTTATGATATCCCTAGATGCACTGTTTCCCGATAAAGTTGTGTTTTCAGCTACTCCAGATCTTTATCCATTCTCGCACTTCTTTAATGTCAAAAGGATTGAAATGCCCTCTCCTTTCTCTGATCATTTTTCTTTTGTTACTGAAGGTTATCCTGCTATGGTATTATATAACGACGATCTAATCCCATTTTATCATTCAAACAAGGACCTGCCAATAGAGGGGGATAAGCAATACTTGAGTGATCTTGTCAATAGTTTAACTCATTTTCTAATCGAACTAGATAAATACAGCAAAGACAAACTCGATGAAACTTTTATAAGATATGCGAAATCCCAAGGATATGATATAAAGGAAAGGAGAGGAAGTATAGTCCCGAGTGGGTTAACTTCTACTTTTAAAAAGTCGCAATGATAGCTATTACAACAAGTAAAATCACAGAAACCCAATAAGCTATTTCTCTTACTCCTTTAGAGTGATACTCTCCCATTATTCTCTTGTTCCTTGCTATTATCCCAAGTATGATTATTGGACCAATCAAAGCATAAACAAAGAATACCAGTAAGCTGAGTACTATGTTTATGAGAAGAGAAGAGGGTAAAATTAGAGAAACTATTACTGCAGGAGTGCTCTCAAGCACGTATATTTTCCATGCGTTTCTTTTTCCAATACCTAAAGCTTCAACAACTCCCCATGCACTTCCTAAAGAAATAACTACTAAGGCAAGGAAACCAGCGCTTATTAATCCTATCCCAAAGAATATTGGTGAGTATTTACCAGCTAAAGGCTCCATAACTGTGGCAAGCTGGGATGCACTTGCAAAAGATGAGGAATCTAGTGGTATTCCGGCAAATGTCATTTCTACTATAATCATTAAAAGTTCTGTCACTATTGCCCCAATCAAGGTCTCCTTCCTCATGTGGCTAATTGCGCGCTTCTTATCATTACAGTCAACTTCATCTATTTTTATCGCGGTAGCAGAAGCTTGAAAAAACAGCATAAAAGGCATTACAACTGCTCCTATGTTAGCTGCCACTAAAAAGAAGAACAGAGGAGTGGGCTCAATGTAAATTGGGGAATATGGTTTTATTCCTCTTAAAAACAAAGTTACGAGAAATCCCAATATTAATGCAAATGAAATACCAATAAGAGCTTTCTCAGCTTGAGAATATTTTCTCTTTGTTACAATAAGAATATGTAAGAGGAAAACTGCAGGTATGCTCACGATTAATGGAATTCCTAAAATCTCAAAGCCAATTCCAATTCCAAGGTATTCGATTATATAAGTCACTACATCTGTTAATGCCATAGGAACGGTCATTAAAGCAGCAATTGGTTTACTGTAATTTTCTCTAATGACTTCTCCTAAACCTTTACGGGTTGCAATTCCAATTCTCCCTGAGACCTCTTGTACGATATACAAAGGAATTATGAGAAGTAGCATAATCCAAATAAAACCATATTTGAAAATTGCACCAGTTTCCGCTGCACCGATAGTACTGCTAGCATCCATATCCGCCATCATGACTAGCCAAGCAGGACCAAAGAGCTTAATGAAGTTTCGAATCTCACTGCGTATTGTTCCGCTATTTTTTGTTGCTTTTTCATTTGGCGTAATTCTTTTTCGCCACATCGTAAATAAATAAACACATTCCGTTCTAATAAATATTATCACTAAAATTTAAGGTAAAAATCAGCTTTGTGAAATAAAGGAAGAAAAGAGAGTGTGAAAATAAAAAAGAAAACCTTAAAATTCTGCTTCTTTCTTTAGCTCATTTAATTTGTCTACATCTGCTAATAGGTCGTTAAGTTGATTAGCTAGTTGTGGTATCTTCTTCAACTCTTCAACTATTTGTAACACATCATTCCATACTTCTTTCATAAAAATGTCTGGGTAATATTTGTGTAATGTCATTACTGAAAGAGTTACAGATATTTTTCTCGCTAGACTATTCTGTGTTAAAAGACTTTATTTATGTTAATATGTTGTTGAGTTGGTCTATTAGGTCGAATATGTAAGGTTGCATTTCTTTTAATCTGTTTTCTCCAGGCTCAAGGAGTTCTTCTTCTGCCATCATAATTATAATTTATTTTTTAAATTAAAAAGTTTTAAATTATCTACTATTTCACATTAACCTTAATACTTCTCGTTAGTGTATCTTTTAATGAACACCTTCTTTCAGACTCTTCTAACACTTTTTAAAGTAATTCCTTCTTATCTGCCGGCTATGGAGTGTTATAAGCCAGAAGCTATGTGGAAGTATATAACAGTAGAGGAATGTTTTAAAGCTCATGCTGTTAATTTAGAGAGGGTTAAATAATGATAATAAAAGACGTGATGTCCACTGATGTTATTTCTGTTTCTAAAGGCACTTCTATTTTTAAAACATTAGAAATTATGGTAAATAACAACATTAGGAGAGTTCTAGTTGAAAAAGATGGAATAATTACTATTAGAGATATTGTGTATAATTGGAGAAAGAT
Organism: Sulfurisphaera sp.; assembly: GCF_059755235.1. Taxonomy (NCBI): domain Archaea; kingdom Thermoproteati; phylum Thermoproteota; class Thermoprotei; order Sulfolobales; family Sulfolobaceae; genus Sulfurisphaera; species Sulfurisphaera sp. Next base: position 46,751 of record NZ_DBPRYF010000031.1, on the reverse strand, counting down.
AGATGGAAAAGTAGAAGATATAATGAGTAAGGATTTGATATTCATAACTCCCACATCGCAAGTAAAGGAAGCATGTAGAATAATGACAAGTGAAGGAATAGGTTCTCTAGTCGTAGGAGATGGTGTAAGGATAGTGGGAATAGTTACGGAAAGAGACTTGATTAGAAATTGTAAGGTTTCTGGAGATACAAAAGTTGGTGATGTCATGAATGTTGAACCTCTTGTTGCAACTAAAAATGCAAAGCTTTCAGAAATAGCAGATTTCATGAAGTCATACTGGCAGAGGCATGCAGTAGTAGTAGATGAAAAGAGACCTATTGGAATAATTTCAGCTAAAGATATAGGAAGAGCACTGTTAGCAAGAAGGAATTTAGAAGATACTACAGCGGAAGGATTTATGACAGTTGATGTTTATAAAGTAACTCCAGATTCGTCTCTTGAAACTGCGAGAATGCTAATGGCAGAAAAGAATATTGGGTTCTTACCAGTTGTTGATGCAAGATCACTCTTAGGAAGTATTAGTGAAAGGGAAATATTAGCTGTTCTCTCTATATAACTTCTTGGACTTCCGGTTTGCTCAATATTTCTTTAAAAGCATTAATCAAGTCCTCAGCTGTAAAACCGAACAAGTTAGGTTTTTTCTCTTCAAATACTCTCTTAATAACTTCTTCATACTTAGTTACATATACTCTTTTCAGTAAATCTTCTAGGTAATCAGCAAAATCTCTAGGAGACATTATGAAGAAATCCCCTGATATTGAGACTTCATGGAATTTCTTATCAACTATCTTTACTGTTATTCTAACTAGTTCCTTGCTTTATAATCTAAATAACATAATGCAACGGCATTGTTTATCTTTACGCATCTTTCAGTGTGTAAATCTGGATGTCTATTATCCTTATAGTAAACTCTCTCTTCATTCATTTTTCCCTTAGCCAGTTTATCCCATAATTTAATTTCTTCTTGGGATGATGGTAAGTTCTTTCCAAGTACTGGGAAAGTAGAGGAAAGAGGCAAAGGGGATGGAAAAGGATTAAATTATAACGTACAACTTCTTTTGTACTCTGGTGATGATGTTTTTGAAGAAGCTCTACGTATTTCAGAAATCATATCTGACTTTAAGCGTTTCCCAGACCATGTCATTTCTAGTTACTTCTCCATACTTTCAATCCATGGCCTGGGTTGGCTCTAGGTGTGGTATCATCAGCTTCAATCACACTGCATGGAGCCCAGTCGAGGCTAACGCCATGAGCCTCCCATTTGAGATTTTAGCTGTAAGCTCCTCCCTCCACGCATTGCGCATCATCAAAAGGAGCTTCATCCAGCCTAGCCTCAAGAGAATTGACAGTAGCTAAAATTATTTAAATTTATCGCTGTATCGAGAACAGCCTACTTACATTTCAACACTAGCTGGGGTTGATGGGCATAAGGATGATGGATTAAAATCCCTTAACTTAACTTGTAACTCATATAATCTACTGGGTCTGAAAGTGAAGAGACTTCTTTATGAGACAAATGCAAAGTTTATTGGTTATGGAGGAGGCGGATACGGTAAAATGCCTGCAGAATGTATGGTTTCTTTTCTTATGGGTATTGAAGGTAAAAAAGAGGAACTTGAGGCAAAAACTTTCACAGAAAAAGAAAAAATTTCCCAAGTAAAAAATTTAGTAAATAGTTTACTCCTTCAAGGCTTTTCCTAGATCTTCTGCAAACTTGAGTAATGCTCCCATTGCGTAGCTTGTATCCTTATTTCCTAAAGCTCCCACTAATCCAAATGATCCTACTGGTTTCACGCTTGGTAAATCGTTTATCCACAGCTTCAGTGCAACTCCCATCTTCTGTGTTATTGAAACTAAACCGTCTATCAGTTGTGGATCTCCTAATACCTCAAATATCTTCATTAATTTATCTAATACACCAGCTTTTTGTAATTCTGCAAGTCTTTCGAGTAGAGCAAACATTGAGGACATATCCATTTGTGCTAATAGCTTTACTGTTTTTTCATTTGTTAGCTGTTTTAGCATTGGCGTTAAAGCCATCATGGAGTTTAACATTGAGTCTATATCCATTTGTTCAAGTAGCGACATTGCCTTATCACTTGTCAGTTTTTGTAGCATTGGTGTTAGTTTTTCTGTCGCTGTTAATAGTGAGTCTACATCTAAAGACTGCAACACTTTTAGTGCCTTATCACTAGTTAACTTATTTAGTAGTGGGAGTAGTTTTTCTGTAGCATTAAGTAGTCCATCAATGTCGAGTGACTGTAACAAGCTCACTGCTTTATCACTAGTTAGCTTTTCCACTAACGGCCATAAAGCTTGTATCTTTGTTACTTGATCCATTCCGAAGGATATTAACGCGTTTATCAGATCTGCTTTTTGTACTGCATCAAGTAAATCTAATGATTGTTGCATTAAGTTAACTAACATATCTATTTGTCCTTTCTTCTGCATATCAGCTGTCATCGCTGCAAGCTTGTTTAATAATGGCATCATCTTTTCTATTGTGTCTAAGAGGTTATCAATATCAAGACTCTCCACGACTTTTATTGCCTTATCAGTAGTTAGCTTGTTTAATAATGGTAGCATCTTTTCTGTAGCAGTAAGTAAGCTGTCCACGTCTAAGCTCTCAATAACTTTTAGTGCCTTATCACTTGTCAGTTTTTGTAGCATTGGTGTTAGCTTTTCTGTCGCTGTTAGTAATGAGTCTACATCGAGTGATTGTATAATACCGAGAGCTTTATCACTAGTTAGCTTTTCCACTAACGGCCATAAAGCTTGTATCTTTGTTACTTGATCCATTCCGAAGGATATTAACGCGTTTATCAGATCTGCTTTTTGTACTGCATCAAGTATCGACATTGCTTGGTCTGCAAGTGCTAAAAGTTGATCTAATTCTCCTTTCTTATCCATTTCAGTCATTTTGTCAGCTAGTTTCTCTAAGGCTGGCAATGAGTCAATTAATTTTGATAATCTTTGTATATTCTGAGGATCTGTTAATTTTTCTAATGGGTCTGTGATTGTTTGTGCCAATTTTATCTCCACAAATTTATTAACATTTTAATTTATATAGTTTAATTATGGCTGAGTTTGTCGTAATTACATTTAGTTCATTAAAATATTTGCCTGTTCTTTTAGAAAAGTATAAGGATAAGAAGCTTGTAGTTACTCTATTAACTTACGCCAAAGCGTTGAAATCTAGTATAAATCCTCTGATGTTTGAGAATATATGGGTAAGAGCTTATTCTCATAAACCAAATAAAGATTAATGACTTAGATGAGGCAGATTCAGAGTCTTTGTTAGTTGCTCAAGAGCTTTCGGCTTTGTTAATTGCTTCAGATGAAAAAGTGGAAAAAGTAGCTAAAGAGATGAACATCAATATTGTTCACTTCCCTTAGCTAACATTTTTAGTATAATTGCCGGCGGGAAAGTGCCAGGTACTTCTACTTTTTCATTAAGTATTATTTTAGGTACATTAAGAACTCTAAATTTCTTACCTAAATCCTCATATGTTTCTACGTCTATTATCTCAAGATTTACATTTTCATTGTATATTGGTAATTGGTATAAGAGTTCAGCAGCTATTGGACATTTCGTACAATCTGGGGTAACAAAGAGTTTTACATTGCCCTTTATTTTTGAAGCAAGTTCCTTTTCCTTATCGTCTAGCTGGATAGCGTTATTAGAGATCCTTACAAGGGCATTTAGGAAAGGCCAAAACTCATTAACAGAAGGGATCCCATAGTACGTGAAATAAAGCCTATTTCCCTTATATACTTTTATATATGGCTTATCACAACCTTCTTTACTAACAATATTTAGTGTATCCTTAAAATAAACTAAAATTTCGTTTCCTTTGCAACTCTCTATAGTTAGATCGTGTATGTAATTTATGTACTGTGAAATGATATAATCGTAGCTCATAAGAAATACCTCAAACTCTCTATTCCTTCTATCGCTTTAATTAATTTTTCTTCTAACTCTTTTCTGCTATCGAAATTCTTTATAACAAATAGAGTAGGTTAGCCCTAGGTGTAAAATCGTCAGCTTCAACCAAACCGGCTCAGTCGAGGCTAACGCCATGGGCCTCCCATTTGAGATTAGCTGTTAACTCCTCCCTCCACGCATTGTGCATCATCAAGTGGGACTCATACAGTTTTTTTCTCAACTTCAAAAGTAATATGAGCATACCAGCCGCTACCATTGTAGTGAATTTCTAGTCTGCCTTGTTTACCCTTTAAGTGAATTAACCCTCTATACTCTACTTCTATCCTTCCTATAGCATAAGTCCTTTTAGAACGATTTTGTTTCCTTCAATCTTGTATTGGTCATTTCTTAACACGACCCACAGCTCTCTCGATTTCCCCTTCTTTTTATATCCAGCTGGATTGACCTTAGTTACGAATGTCGGCAATTTCCCCTCTTTCTTTGCTTTCAACAAGTTGAAGAAAGATCTCCATGTCTCATTGTTTTTAATTAATATTTGTTGATCTGTCGCTGGACCTATTAACTTCTTGTATTTTTCGTAGAACTCTTTATATGTTCCTTTCAGATCAACATCCTTATTCCGAAGAATTGCGTCCTTCTTGCGTAATTAACCTCATTCCACAGTTTTGATGCCAAACTGCATAGAGATTTTAACTTAGTTTCAACGTCATCTGTCACTATTAGTTTAACAACACTAGTTCTTCTTATTTTTCTTCCTTCTCTGCTAAATGGGAGTTAACCGTGCAGGGCATAGAATAGAGAGGAGGACTGTCGCTTATAGTAGTCGCTTGAGGATGGCTCCCCACGGTTAACTCAAGGTATTGGTTAATAAAACGCTTTATAAACTTTCTTTTATCATCCCCTCCCTAAAGGGCGAGGCTTTCTCTTGTAACTAGTAAATTATGCCCTTTTTTTCTCCTTTATTTCGTTTATAGTTTCTTTTAACCATTCTAACATTTTATCGTCATTATTTTCGTTTAGGAAAGCAAGATATCTTTCTACAAATTCATGAAAAGAGCGTACATTTTTGTAAATCTCCCTAATACCTTTCATAGCCACTTTTCTAGGTATCCTAAAGCTATATGTTTGGACTCTTTTTCCTGCAAATAAGATAACTGTAGTGAGTTTATCTGTTATTGTGATCCTACAGAGAGTAGAATTAAGAAGGGCTATCTTAAACACATTTTCGTCTTTGTTGCAATTCAGAGTGGTCTTGTCTTCTTCAAATATATGTAACAGGTTCTCATTTTCTTTCCTTCTCACAATTTTGTAACCTCTGCTTTCCAACTCTCTTCTTTCCTTCTCACTTTGTAAAAGGTTCTCTTCAATCAAAATTCCTTCTATTTCCACACTAATAAAGGAGTCAAAGGCAATAATATTTTTATACTTCCTTAGATTTGCAACTTATAATATATTTTTATAGTTTTGGTATTTTTTTATTAATTAGAAATGTGAAGATTAGGTTTTAATACTTGGGTAATCTATTTGCTTAAAATACAAAGATTTAAATACTCGTTATTTAAATTATATATCAGATTAACTATGGAATTGGAAATAACTAAAATAAGACTGCCTAGTGGAAAAGAAGTAGGAATACTTGAAGCCCTTACTTTCTGCTATGATGTATCAGATACTGATTTCCAAGTGTTAAAGATCTTGCTAGGTGGCGAAGGAAAGAATGAGGATGCATTAGCAGAAATTCTCAAACTGTCTAAGGCTTCAATAAATAGGAGTGTAAATAAATTAGTCTCTTTGGGATTTGTAGAGAGAGTAAAAGACTCCTCAGCAAAGGGTGGTAGGCCGAGATATATTTATAAGGCTATACCAGTAGAGAAGTTAACAGATAAAATAACGAATGATTTCAAGAGATGTGCAGAGCTATTTGGTCAGCTGATTCCTAGGGAACTAGGAAAACAAGCACAAGGAAGCTGACAAAAGAATTTTATTTTTTCCGTCACTTCTATCACTATGAAAGTTCTCATTTTTGGTCTCGGTTTTATTGCAACTCAAGTGGCTGAGTTCCTTTCCTCAGCTCATGAAGTTACAGTTACTTACAGAAACTTAAATCCAGTAAAAAAAGTATACTACGATATTCTATCAAGTAAGGGAGTAAAACTTGTTAAGCTTGATGTCCTTTCTGATGTGGATAAAGTTAGGGAGGAAATAAAGAATAATGACGTAATAGTAAATTTCATTGGTGAAATTAGCGGTGATGAAAAGAGTCTCAGAATCGCAAATGCAGAGGTACCAAAAGCAATTGCAACCTTAATTAAAGATGTGGGTACAAAGCCCTTATTTATCCATACTAGTGGCTCAACTTATGGTATTACTGGAGAAGTGAAGATTGAGAAACAGTTGGGAGAGGGGTTAAACCCTCAGACCCCATTTGAAAAGACAAAGTTCGAGGGGGAACAAGCAGTATATTCAATAGCAAAAGGGAATTTTCCCTTAGCTATTCTTCGTCCTACTTTAGTTTATGGCAAGTATGCTGTCCATGTACAGTTTGTTATGATGTACAAAATGGCGAAATGGGGAATTGTCCCAAAGACTGGCATTACATTTATGCCTATTAGTGCAACCTCAATAGCTAAAATGATTAATAAGCTTGCTGAAGAAAAACCAGAATTACTCTATTTTTACGCAACGGAATGTGAGCCAATAAAGTTAGAAAGGTTTTTTGAATTATATGCTAGAGCTCTAGGTAAAAGAGCTGTAGAGATACCTTTACCTAAAAACCTCGTAAAATCTGTGTTGCCAAAAGACATCAAAGGCTTAGTGAAATATGAAGGGACAAAGTTTGACTGTAGTGTAGCTAAACAACTTGTTGATCCTAAATTTGATGAAAATGAGATTATGCAGAATGCCTTATTTTTAAAAGAGCTTGATGAGAAAAAGATTCTTATCCCGACTTAATTTTTCTTAGAATTTCCCATATTATCTCTAAGTATGACGGGTGAGGGTACTGGAAATCGATTAAGTCATCTATACTAGCATTAAGCTTCATTCCTAAAGCAATTAGAGATACAATCTCTTCAGCTCTCTCGGAAAAAGCTACAGCACCTACAATTTTTCCGTCATTTTCACAAACCTTTACAAACCCCTCAGTCTCTTTATCTGCTATAGCTCTTGGTAAGCTAGCCAAATCAATTTTGACGCATCTACCATGATCTGTGTTTCCAACATAAGCTATTTGAGGTGAAGTGTAAATTACTTTAGGAACAGCGTTGCCATTGTAGCTTTTTCTTATTCCCTTCATATTTAACCCTGCAATATAACCTTTGTGTATAGCTTCATGTGCAGTAAATGATCCTGTTATATCTCCCGCAGCATAAATATCTTTTATTTGCGTTTCCATATATTCATTGACATCAACGAAATACTTATGAGGAATACTCTCAAAACCTGCTAGATTAGGTTTTCTTCCAAAGCTCAACAAAATGTAATCTGGTGTTATTTCCTCTCCACTAGATAGCTTAACTTTTCCCTCCTCTATTTTCGCTTCTGTATTTAAATGAAGTTTAACTCCAATCCTCTTAAAGTGGTTTGTAACTGTGTTTCTTAAGTCTTGGTCATGCTTTGCTAAAAGGAGAGAATCTTTCTCCACTACGTGTACCTCTTTTCCGACTTTATGGAGTAGCCAAGCATATTCTACTCCGCCAACTCCTCCCCCTATTACTACAACTTTTTTGAAGTCCTTATCTAAATACGGAAGATCATCAGAAGCTATTGTATCTTTTGCTTCAGGTTTTAAAGTACCAGTTGCTATGAGCAGTTTATCTGGATTATACGTTTGTCCAGCTACCTCAATTTCTTTTCCCTTTAAAGTGGCTTTCCCGTGAATAACTTCTACTCCTGCACTCTCTAGCATGTATTCCGTTCCTTTAGATACTCTATTTATAACATCTTGTGCAAGTTTTACTAATTCTTCATAGGAAAAGTCTATGTTCTTTCCTAGTCTTTCTAAAGAGTATTTTATTGTAAGCGGGTGAAGCATTGCTTTAGATGGTATGCAACCATATAAGACGCAAGTTCCACCGAGTTTTTCTTTCTCTTCAATTAGCTTAACTCTTTCTCCCATTAGAGAAGCAGTTATTGCTCCATAAATGCCTGCTGGCCCAGAGCCTACAACAATAATCATAAGTTACATTATTGTCCACTTTATTTAAGCTTGACTCCAAAATAATTAAGAAATTGAGACAAATTGTATATAATAATGTTTATAAGTTACTTTATTGAGTTATTCTTATATCAATAATTGAAGATGCAAGGAATGGAATTGTTACAGAGGAAATGAAAAGGATAAGTGAGATAGAAAAAGTCTCTGCTGAAAAGATTAGAAGAAGGATCGCAAATGGAAAGATTATGGTCATTAGAAACATAAAAAATCCCTCTAGAAAGTTAGTTGCTATAGGGAAAGGTTTAACTACAAAAGTTAATGTTAATATAGGCACTTCCAGTGAAGTGGTTGATCTACAATCTGAATTAGAAAAAGTGAAAATAGCTAACAAATGGGGAGATACATTGATGGACTTATCGACAGGCGGTGATTTAGATGAGATTAGGAGGGAAATAATAAAGCATTCCGACTTGCCAGTTGGTACTGTACCTGTTTATCAAGTTTTTATTGAATCTTTTAGAAAGAAATCTGGAGGAGCTTATTTTACGGAAGAGGATTTGCTCAATGCAGTTGAGAAACATCTTAAAGATGGAGTTGCGTTTATGACTATCCATGCGGGGATAACTAAGGAATTGGCTATCAAGGCACTGAAGAGCAAAAGAATTATATCTATAGTATCTAGAGGAGGAGATATGATAGCCGGGTGGATGTTGCATAACAATTCTGAAAACCCGTATAGGAAGCACTGAGATTACATCTTGGAGATGTTTAAGGATATGATGCAGTTATCTCTTTGGGAGACGCATTAAGGCCTGGAGCTACTGGAGATGCGCATGATGAATTCCAAATAAGTGAGCTGATAGAAAGTGCTAGACTAGTGAAAAGTTCATTAGAGAAAGGAGTCCAAGTAATGGTAGAAGGTGCAGGTCATGTTCCTTTAAATGAGATAGCTTGGGACGTAAAGCTAATGAAAAAACTTACTAGTGGTGTTCCCTATTACGTTCTGGGTCCATTACCAATTGATGTAGGTGCTCCTTATGATCACATAGCTTCGGCCATTGGTGCAGCAATTTCGTCTGCAAGCGGAGCAGATCTATTATGGTATTTAACACCTGCAGAACATTTAAGTTTGCCAACCGTGAAGCAAGTAGAAGAAGGCGTAATAGCTTATAGAATCACTGCTCATTCAGGTGATGTAGTTAAACTAGGTAAAAAAGCTAGGAAATGGGATGATCTGGTGAGTTATTATAGGGGTAAACTCGACTGGGATAACATGATTTCAAATCTTATTGATCCAGAGAGTGCTTATAATGTGTATACACAGTTCGGTAAACCCAAAGTTAAGGCCTGTACAATGTGCGGTGGTTATTGTCCTATGATGTGGGCAATGGAACAAGTTAGGAAAGCTGGGTAGTTTTAACAGTTAATATTTTATATATAAAGACAATTGGAGATTAAGTAAGAAGTTATGTCAATACCCTGGAGTCTAATTGATGAAGAGAACATTCGTCGTAGTCATAAGGAGTTTTTATCCCAGCTTAATTATTTTAAATTAATATATGAAGAACCAGAACAAGTTAATTTTCCCGGTTCTTCTCCCTTTCCTCTCGCTATTTACAATATTTCTTATGTTTTAGTGCTCTCTTTATCATTAGATTTTTTCTTTCTTATTTCTCTCTTTCTTCTCCCAATTTCTTATCTTTTAGGAAAAGAGTTAGTAAAATTTGCAAGAGAGGAAATTATAATCTTATATTTTCTTTTCTCCTCTTTTTCTCTTATATAACTTCTTCTAAAGGTAAAATTTATTTCGCAATAAGTACAACAGCAAATAACTTATTATCTGATCTTAGCTTCTCAGATTTTCCTTTTAATATTATATCAGTTGAAAATACTCTCAATCCATATAAGTTACATCTTAGAATAAATGAGAAAATAGAAAACTTCCCCTTAAATTATCAAGTGTCTATCTATGCTATAAATAAGGGTAGAGTAGGTATTATAGTAGTAGTAGAATATTATCTAAGATAAGCTAGAAGTAGAAAATTCAAAGGACTATTCACAACAAACTTTAATCAACTTAAGGAAATTCTAATAGCTAAGCTGAATCAAAAGGAGTGGATTCTAGGATAATATCTAACGCATGTTGAAAAGTTTATTTAACTCAATAATTAATTTTTATCTCATAAGAATTTTATTTTAAGAGTAATCAAGAGAGTCATAAGAACAAAAGCAGATACTGAAAAGAGTTATGACATACCAGTGAAATATGTGAGGTAAGAGTTTCCAGAATATTATGACATTATGAAAAAGATAAGAGTAAAAGAGCCTTATTTGTAATAGTTTAGACTTGGTTTAACAAGGCTGTGATTTCTAGGAGTAGAAGTTATTAGTTCTAGGGTAATAGATAACTTAAGAGTTTTATTACAACCAAAAGTCTTGCACTTTAGGGTAAATTTAAATTATATTATAATTAATATTTATGTTTTATATAAATCTTGTTAATTAAGTTCATAGTTAACGTTTTAATTGTGACGAGTAATATTCTTCCATGAGTCTACTTGTCGCCAGCTTACTTTACTTAGGGATAATGTTGATATCAGCAAAGTTAGCAGAAGAAGTGTTTGGAAGATTAAATTTAGTTAGATTTGTTGGTCCTATAATTGTAGGCATTATTTTAGGAGATGGTGTTTTAAGTATAATCAAGATTAACCAGATAATATCATTTATAACTTCTTTAGGAATAGTCTTTTTGTTATTCCTAGCAGGAGCGGAAGAACTTGGAGAAAAACTAGAAATAGAAGGAAAACAGTTTATCTCATCAGTCATTCAACTATCTTTACCGTTCCTTCTTATAGGCCTTGTACTTTTAAGTCTAGGGCAATTCTCCCCTTTGTTAATTGTTCCTTCAGCTATGACCAGTGTCGGTCCCTTAACAAGGCTTTTAATTGACCTAGGGCTATCTAAACAAAAACTTGGTATGATCATTTTTAACCAATCAGTGTTTAACGAGATTTTGGCTGTTGTTCTATTTGCTATATTCACAAAATTTAATTTAATAAGTATAATAAGTATAATAGTACTAGTAATAATCATCTTTTTACTAGGTAGTCAGATCTCACGTTTATTAGAGCTAATTGAGGGTTACATAAAAGTCAGAGAAATAGAGTTTGCAACCATTATCTCAATTATCTTTTTAATAGGATATGTTGCAGAAGTTCTTAGTTTTAATTCAGCGATAGCTGCTTTATTTTTGGGTTTTCTTCTAAGGGGATACTTAAAGGATAGACCATATTTAGTAGAAAGGTTGAGAGGTTTTACTTACGGATTTTTTGAGCCTCTCTTCTTTGTAGGAATAGGGTTGTATTTTGTAAAAATTTCTCTCCAACTTTTAACAATATCATTAGTCCTTTTTGCAGCTATAGTTTCCTCAAAATTCTTGGCCGGTTTTATTACATCAAAAATTGTTAATGTAGACCCAATAATTAACGGTCTAGGTACAGCGGTAAAGGGGGGAGTTGATGCATCATTACTAGTTTCAGCACTAACTTCTAGCTTAATCTCATCCTATCAATATTCCTTTTCAGTCTTATCAATAGTCTTTGCTACAGTACTTTTCCCTCTTCTTTTCAGATTAAGATATGGTAAACCTAAAACGGAAGAAGTAAAGGTAAACCTTCAACAGCCTGTAACTAAAGTTATTAAGAATACAACAGTAGCCTATTGTTATCAGACATTAAGGCAAGTAATAGACATAATAAACGAGAAGGGGTATAGAGGCATTGTAGTTGTTGATGATGATATGCACCCAATTGGTTACATTTCAGTAGGCCAGCTCCTTGAAATTGACCCAGCAGAATACAATGTTAGGAGAGTCTGCGATGTAGATAAGATAGAGGTAAAGATGTTAGATAAAGATAGCAAAATAATTGATGTCTTAAGGTTTTTTAGGGAAAGCGAAGACCCAGTAGTAACTATTGTAGATGAAAAAGAAAGATTAATTACCGTAGTCTATGAAAGAGAGTTATTGAGAATTCTTACTCCAGTTAAATAAGTAGAAATAGAAAAGTATCATTACTGCTACTATAACTAAATCAAAAAATATTGGAGTTACAATAGTTGAAATCACACTTATTGCAGTTAACAAATAGATGTACCTCCATACCCCCTTTGAGTTTATTATACCTAATAAAGAAAGAGCCATGTCAATTATGATACTTGAATAAACCCACTGTGAGAAACTAAAAAGTGTTGGAGGAAAAGTCGTTATCCCTATTACAGGGAAGAGTTCTTTCCTAACTTTACCTTTTACATAATCAATTAGATAAAGGGAGAGCATCTCAGCCATCATTGGGTAAAAGAACCAATAGCTGTTTAGCGTAACCAGAAAAGAGGAGGAAAGAGAAGAAAAGTAAGTTGCGCCAAAAGAGGCTAAAGAGAATGTAGCCCCATTAGTATCTCATTAACCACCGTTAAGGTAGAAACAGAAAGCGAATGAAAAGGTGAGAGGTCTAGTCTCTTAGCCAATTTTTTGCATTCAAGAAAAGGTAGACTAAAAGAAACAGCATTAACCCATTGTTTATTATTATTGCCTCAGCCAAAGAGACGTTAGTAGGCGAAAATAAGTAAATCAAAGCCCCTATGAACATTGATACCATCATTATAAGGACGAAATATACTAGAAACAAACCTACATTGCTTTTTATCCTATATACCAATGAGTAAAGAGTATAGACTAAATCTTTGATTATATAGAGTTTCATATACAAACACTGTCGCTCCAATCATTATTGCTGAAGAGATAAAGAACACATAATTGCTAACACTACTTGGAAAGATTTCAGGGAACCATGGCATTAAAAGAAGTAAAGCAATTAAGTAATTCCTTAGAGTTTTCGACTCCTCTTGACATGATTAAGGTGAAGACCATTTCAGCAAGCATAACTTCAACAAACCATATGTTCTCTATAGAAGTGTCTATGTTAGCTAGCAAACCCGTTTGTAGAGTGTAAAAGAGGGATTCCATAAAAACTCCAGAAATTACCATTAAGATTGCAAATAGAGGATATACGATCTTTTAGTTCGCATTTTTCATGCTAAGAATTGCGTAGAGACCAAAAACCATGTATGCTCCGTTCATGACTAGGAAAAGGAATAGATCTTTATAAGCCACATAAAGATAAGCCCCTAAATTCATCGTTAGCATCATTCCCTCTACATACAGCGCCAGAAGTACTCTTCTCTCACTTTTCCATTTCTCCACCTAGTAAATTACATAAAACATAGCAATTAACATAGAAAAGGCTATTAAAGAAAGAAAGGAAAACAATATTCATAATTAAAAAAATTTAAAAAGAGTTTAAAAATATTTGTTGCTAAACTTACTCTGGTGGTATTTCATTAAACAACATGTTTAAGTCTATTCCTTTTTCCTTATTTATATAGTATGCTATCACGTAAATTGCGATGCCAGAAGCGTAAATTATCCCTAATGATAAAAGCGTTACAAAATTAATTGGTAGTAAGACTGGGTTTCCCCATGTAAATGCTAAAACACCCAGCAGGAATGCGAATACCGCACCTCCTATAATAGAAATTACTGGTATCTTTCCTATACTCCATTTATGAGGTACAGCTCTTTTGTATATATCTTTCCTTAAGAAAGGTAAAAGTGCTGTGGATATGGCAAATATAGCGTAGCCAATCTCGAAAACAACGGTAGTATCTACTATTGCAACGGGAGTATTGAATGCGTAAAGTAGCACGCCTATTTCACCCAAAACTCCTACTAGAATTGTAGCCTTGAGTGGAGATTTCAGGGTATCATTTACATCTGCTAACCAAGAGGGCATTAATCTATCGAATGACCATGCAAACAAGTATCTTACTAATGCGACAACTAGTGGAGGATTACTGTAGAAGTTGGGTAGCCATAAGGCTATGAACATTATTATGAAAAGAAGTAGGTTATGGTTTACTATAAATGCGAAATATGGTGTAAAATTACCTATGTTTGAGAGGGTGTTATATACGGTATCGTTTAACTGCTGGTTGGAAATATAACTCCATGATGTAAGAAAAGTGCTACCAAAAGCTTTCTCATTAAAGAAGACTATGAGAATGTAGTATACCGCTATTATTAATATTGATATTATAACTGAATATAGTATATTCATTTTAGGTCTTTTCATCTCCCCTGACCAAGAAGCTGGCAAATTATACCATGTATAATAATACCAAATCACTGGTAAAGCTAGAAAAGAAGCATAAAGTGTTGGATAAAATGTTAAGCCATTGCTCTCAGCGTCATCAATTACCTCTTGGTAAGCATTAGGAATCCCGGTGTTTTCTGTTAAAGCTCCAGCAAATTGATTAGGTGTTATTTGTGCCAAAGCAACAAACATTATTACTGTTGCTACAATAGTGATTATTCCTCCCCATAATACGAATTTCCATTGGAACCTAGGTGCTAAAGCCAACAGTGTAGAAAGTATTACCACAACCGTACCTAGGATAATTTCAGCCGGGGTTGTACCTAGAGAGTTACCAAGGTTTAGAAAGAAGGAATTGTTATATGCCAACCCGATCCCAGAAAACAGATACGCAAACCATTGAGCAGCTAAATAGCTGTAATAACCTAGAGAGAGAGCAAAACCTATGAACAAACCCCAATAATTTACAAAACCTATCGCGGGGTGTACTGCTCTACTATTAAAAACATAGTCACCCCCAGATCTGGGCATTGAAGCTCCAGCTAGGTAAAAAAGAAATGCCATTCCCAATGTGGGAGGTAAGGCAATTAAAAAAGATAATATCCAATTAGCTCCGGGAGCTGTGAATAACCATGATAGTATTAGTATTGGTACTCCTCCAGTTACTAAACCGAATGTAGCTGACATTGATGCCCATGGACTAACTTCTCTTACTAGACCAGAGCTCTCCCTTAAGAATAAGGACTTTTTTTCTTGGGTCATTTCTTCAATCCGATAACCCCTTAGCCACAAAAATAAAATTAACTATATTAAAGTCCTTTATTGAAAACCCTTAAAAAAGTCTATAACCATAAATTTTTAAAAATATGAGGGTGTGCTGTGATATACATTTTAAAAATAATGAGGTACTCTCTGGAATACTTACCTAAAGTTTAAAGGGGGTATTATGATAAGTATCTGTTTATTAATTCATATAGTTGTTTCTTCTTCTTATATTTTTCTTTAATTACGGAAAGTAAGCTGTTAAAATCTTCATTCTTTAAATATTTTCTAGATTCTCTCAATAATTCAATAATATCTTCATATTTCTTCTTCTCGGCCAGTTTATCTACAAATAAGGTCACAGTCTCAGGCAACTTCTCTTTTCTTTGCTCTGCTATGATCTTTACAATTTTTACATAATCGTCTTCTGGCAAAGAGTTTATTTTGTTTAAAATTGAGGTTGCAATATCGAATTTTAGTGAACCAGACGCAACTTCATACAAAGGTATTAATAACCTATAAAGTAAGACATTGTTATCAGCAATTAAGAAAAGTTTTCTCACTAACTCATTTTCTCCTTTTACAATCTTAGTTATTTTCTCTAAGTTTTTGCTTAAACCAGAAATGTCTTTTAGATCGATCATTTTCTCTAGATATTGGAGAGCAGTGTTGAACTCTCCTAGGTTATAGTAGTACTCAAATAGCTTTGAGTATAGCATATTAACTTTTGCAAATTCTAAGGCTTCATTTTCATCAATCTTTGAAAGAATATCGAATTTCTCTTCATTGGAAAGCTTTACATTAAGTAAAAAACTTCTCAACCTTTCTTTGTCTTTATTTCTTATTAACACGTTTAGATACAAATCAGGGTTTATTGAATTCCTAAATTTTTCTTGGTTAAATAACCTTATGAAGAAATCATCCAGGTTTCCAAACTTATCTTTTTCCATAATCTTCTCTAGTATTTCCACGTCCTTACTTTCTATTCCTTTCTCAATTAGTATATCAGAAAGAGTATTCAAAAAGTCTTTGGCAAAGTTCTCTTCACTGGTAAAACTATAAAAGCACTTTGTACTGCATGAAGAGATTGAATGTAAAATATCAAAAATATCACTCTTTTCTATTTTCTCCTTGTTATTTATCAGAAAATCAGTGAAAGAGTTAAGAGTATTTTTATTTTGATATTGCATTATTATTTTCTCGTATCTTTTAATCACCTCTCTAGGATTTTCCTGCGGAGCCAGATAATTAGACAATTGAGGAAATTTTTCTAATAAAGTTAATAGTACCCAAGTTATCTCCTTTTTGTTCATTTTTGTAATTTTCTCTTCAATTTTATCAATATTAACAAATTCTCCTTTTTCAAAGCTTATCTTTACTGCGAGAATATGCTCACAGTCTTTCCCTAATCTACACTCACATTTTCCGTAATTTTTCTCTAGGTCATAAACTACTCTATAATCATTTTCTACGTCTTTAACAATTCCTATAAGTAAGTTGTTTCTCTTTAGAAGACCTAGCACTTTATTTTCAGAGTAAAGCTGTAAAGCCCTTTCACGTACCTCATTAGAGTAATCTTCCATGATTTAAAAATAGAAAAAGAAAAAATTTAAGTTAACTTGAAATTGTAAAGGATGCTACAGCTTCTCTGCTGGTGCTTATGGATGGAGTATACAGCTTAACGAAATATTTGCCCGGAGAGAGGTGAAGATGGGGTATTATTAACTGGAACTGCGCTTCACTTCCTAGTATTACAACAAATCCAGAGTACCAATTTACTGAGTCTTTTTTGTTAGCATTCCATGGTGCCTGTATTATCTTAATTGTATCATTGGATATTTGTGAGGAATTTAACCACATATGCCAAGTGGAGTTATATATTTCCATTAGTGGAGCTGATGCAGGATACGCATCCGGACCGTCTATGTCAGTAATGTTCAATACTAATTTAACTCCTTGTGGTGTATTATATGCTTGAATGTATGTAATGTTAAGTTTCGGCAATTTAGAGTTGTTAAATAATGGTCCAACTACGTTACCATAAGCCCATTGGCCTGTTCCTAATATCCACCCAATAGTAAATAATGCAAAAATTATTCCAACTACAGTTACTTTATTCATTTTTGTCACCATAACTTAATCCATTTAAGTATTGGAACATTTGCTATTCCTCTGTCTCCAAATTTCTTGTATAAGAAGTAGTCAAGTCCCCAAACTCTTCCAGCGCCAGTTAGCATTACTACTATGGCACCAGCTGTCAGCAAAGCACCTATCTGCCATTCGTCCTCACATGTAGAACCTAGCCAATATGCAGGAGCCATTCCTATTGCCATGGCACCTGCTCCTAAGGCTGCTAACCTTGTTAAGAACCCTACTATAAGGAATACTCCTGCAATAATCTCTATATAGCTGAAGATGGTCAAGAATGCTACAAGAAGTGCATGATTTTCTAAAGTCATTAACAAAAACGGTTTGAAAGGTCCTGCATGTGGTAGGAAGGTTACTAGTTTACCTCCTACGAAAGAGGAAGAGCTTGGATCCAATTTGGCTGGTTTGAGAACCGCTTTTCTTATACCTCCGTCTAAAAACATCCATCCTACTGCAAATCTTATTGGCCATACGTATTCTAGTCTTGTTGCATTTCCCTCGTTAAATTCTGTTTTTGCCATTTCAATTCCCAAATTATCTATATGGATTTCTTTTTTAAAAAGTTTTTCTTATGAAAACTTTAAACATATAAAATACTTTCTATTTTTATTATAAGCAAAAATAAATATATATAAATGTGTACTTACGTCTGCTTATCTGTTAAAAATCTTTTTGTTATGTTAATAGCTATTTCTTCTTGCTTTTTGATAATGGAATAATACAATTGAAAACCTTTTATTATATTTTCAAAAGACTCTTTAAATTTTTCAAGGGTTTCCATGAAAGCTATAATTTTAACACAACATTCATCTCTCTCAAATTGAAAATCATTTAATACTCCATTTACTAAATCAATGCCAGGGAATTCGTTTAGACAATCTTCCTCAGTAGTTTTCAGATAGTTTCCAGTTATTTCTAGTGTTAGATAATATTTTACTTTCCCGGGCTGATCTAAAATTTCTCTCAGTTTATTTACCTTTAAACTGTCAAATATATGTCCTTTTTCAAGCGGAAAGTCATGTGAAACTAGTACGGCATAGCCATTAAACTCTTTATAATAATATTCATCCTCTACACCTCTAATCCTTGTCCATTCATCTTCTTTTTCTTCTACAATTATATAATTTGAGATCGAATTCCTAAACTCTAAGATGTTCAAATAAATCTCAACTTTCACATGAATAAATAGCAAATCAGAAATATCTTTCTTTCCATCTCTTCCTAGCCATTTTCAATGCGAATTTTTTGCTTATCATAAGGTTATACCTATACCTTGCAAAATTCCACTTACCTAGATGATAAAGACGCGATTTATAACCCATAGAACAATTTAAAAAGAAAAAGAATATAAATGATTGTTTCAAAAACTTGGTATGTTTAAAGGGAAAAGTATACTAGTTGCCGGATTTATAATAATGTCGTTCAATTCTCTTTATCAATATGCTTGGAATGCTTTTCTTCCTCATATAACTTCAGATTTGAAAGTTTCTTTACCAGAAGTGGAAGTTGCGTTTACTCTCTTTACAATATTTTCAACTTCCTTCCAAATTTTAGGTGGTAATATAGCTGACTACAGAGGCCCTAGAGGAATAGGTATTATTTCAGTTATTCTTTCTGCTTTAGGCTTTCTTGGTTCTTCGTTTTCCTCTTCTATTTATGAATTTTATATTTTCTGGTCTCTGGGAAGCATGGGAGAAGGAATTTTGTATGGTATAGCTGCAAACCTTGCAGTAAAATGGTTTAGTAAAACTAGGGGCTTTGCTACTGGTTTTGTATCTTTAGGCTTTGGTTTGGGGTCAGCAATTGTAAACCCTTTCATATATCCTATCCAAAATTTTAGGTTACCGATGATGATCATAGGGCTAGTTGAGTTAGTTACTTTACCGATACTTCTGCATTTTGTAGATTATCCAACAAAAGTTAAGGGAGAAAAACCAAGAGAAGTGATTAGAACTGGAAAATGGTGGTTAATCTATTTCTCCTTCGCGCTGAGTGCGGTTCCTCTTACCATTTACTCTTCTTCCCTCTCTGTAGTAGCTGGAAAAAACGTGTTATTCTTAATTACAATATTTCCATTACTTAGTGGAATAAGCAGACCAATATTAGGTCATATATCTGACGTTATAGGAAGGATAACTACTACTCTTATAACTATCTTTATGGTTATCTTAGGCAGTATTTTCTTCCTCCTTAACTTACTTTTACCTTCAGTTCTCTTTATAGGCTTCTTCGGTGGTTCAATGATAACCTTATTCTTTTCAATAACCGGTGATTTATTTGGTGAGAAATATTCAACTGCAAATAACGCAATGTTATATACTGGAAAAGCGGTAGCTGGTGTTTTAGGCTCTTTTATTTTTTCCCTTCTTTTACAGTTTAATGTAACAGTAGCAAAGGAGTTTGGTTTGATATCAGCTATTGTAGGTCTTCTCCTTTTAGTGTTATTGCAACCACCTAAGAGACATTATCAACATATTTGACATATCTATGTAAAATGAAGAGCAAGACAATTATTATAGGTATTATAAATGTTAAGGTTAGCCTAAATCCCACGCTTTGTATAACAAATCCTGCAACAGTAGGTGTAACAATACCTACTAACATCATTATAGCAAAGAAAGTGCTATTAGCAGCGTTTCTCTCTTCTGGTTTGAACGTCCTACTAATTGATATTACAGAGAGAGGATATGTTAAACCGTGTGGAATGCCCAAGAGTAGAAGAGCTGCGACGAAGAGCGGAAGAGTTGAAGGAAGAACGGAAATAAAAACCAGTCCTAATGTAGTTATTCCTATAGCTAAAGACATAAAATGCCAGAGCTTCTCTGCTGGCATAATAGAAAGATATAGCTTTGCTAAAAAAGAGGTTACAAAGAACGCTGAGAATATTGCGGTAACAGTGGAATAAGGGATATTGAATGTTGATTTAGCAAATATCCCCCCAAAAGCCAGCAGGATTGAGAAAACTACATTATAAGTGAAAATGTTAATCACAGCAGTTATGAAACCTGGGTTTGAAAACACTTTTACTTTTACACTTTTGCCGTCTTCTTTAGGAAATTCAACGAAAAATGACATTATACCAGAAAGTATCGAAAAAGGTGCAAATAGCAAAAACACCATGGGTAGAGAGAAATAATCCAAAATCCATGTCTCTATTGCAGGACCTATTACAAGGCTAACACTTAGTGCCAGAGTATAGATTGACAAGACCCTTTCTCTTTGTTTTCTGTCCTTTAATAGCCCAGCGTATGTTATAATGTTAGGCATCAATAAACCTAAAACTAGCCCGGCAAGTCCAGCTAATATCCAAACCGTTATAGGGGAAGCAAAATAGAATAGCGGTAAAATAATTGCGTAAGCTATTGCCGAAATTCTAAATACTAATTTCCTTGTTTCTCCCTTCAGTCTACTGTTTATTAAACCGCTTCCTATAAATGTTGTCAGTGAAGCTAGAGCAGAAATTATCCCTACTTCTGCTTCGTTGAAATTGAACATGTACTTTATAACTAATGGAAGTGTTGTCACTAGCATATTGTTTGATGCTCTTACAGCAATTGTGAGTGGTATTATAACAAGAAGTGCATTAATAAATGTTATTTCTTTTCTTTGCATAAAAATTGAATTTTCTTCCTATTATTTAAGTCTTTCTAAACCTAATTATTCTAATAGAAATATTTAAGGAATTAAGTTTCATAGAAACTCATGAGTTCCGAAAACAAAATTAGAATATTAGCCGCTCCAGGACCAGTTTCATATTCATTGTTGGCATATCAAATGAAAAATAAAGATATAGAAATTTCATATGGAAAAGAAGGATCTAATGCAGATGCAATAGTTGATTCAACAGTGTCTTTGGCTAAAAGAGGTTTAAGAATAGACTACGTTACTGTAAAGAAACTAATGGTAATCTCACCGAAACTAAAAGAAGGAAAGATAGGTGTCTGGAGAAGAGGAAGTGCAGCAGATGTTCTAGCTAGAGCTCTAATAGATCTAAAGAAATTAAAAGCTGAGATTATAAACAAGGACGATATGACTGAATTGCTTAGTATGCTAAAAAGTGGACAAATTGATGCAGCAACATTAACTTCAGCTGTTGCAAAAGGAGATGCTTTCGAAGATCTTTTAGGAGTGCCAGGGAGCTGTGGTATTCATATTAACTCTTCAGAAGAAAAGGTAATTAATGCGTATAGGCAAGGCATTGAGATAGCTAAGGAAGACCCAGAAGGTGTTGCAAATTACATTGTAAATAATCTTCCAATAAAGGTTAACAAGGAATTTATCATTGGAGTGTTTAAGAATGCTGAATTTAATGTCTGGAAGGGAGGAGAATTTAAGGAATTTTATGAAATAGTAAGAAAGTATTCGACTTGATAGGTTCAGTGCTTTTTTTTTTAATCTCTCGAGTCTCTCCAGAAACAGGTAAAAGTATGTAAGAGAGAAATAACTTTTTATTAAATTTCTAGTATTTTTAGAATTTTTTATTTAGGATCGGCTGTTTAAAGATTCAGCTAAAGATACATAAAATTTTGTAACACTTCTATATTAGAGAAGCAAATAGGGGTTTTCTATTTACTTAGCTGACAGAACCATGTATTCACTAAATAATGTATTTTACTTCAATGAGCAATAATGAGAAGTAGATCGAATTTTAGTTTCCTCAATATACTTAGTGTTTATCAAGTCCTTTACTTTCGCCACAAGCTTAAATAATCCTTTTATTAAATCCATGAATTGTGAGACTCCGTACACATTACATATTTTCTACAGGCTTAATTTCTTTAGTTCTCTCTTTACTCTTTAGAATCCCCTTTTTCAACATTTTGGTTATCTCTTTCTTAATCTCCTTTCTCGGAAACACTATTATAGATGGACTTGGTCATAAAGAGGTAGTGACTAGATTTGGTGAAATCCCAGTTAGAACTCCTCTTACCCACACTTTTCCACGAAGCATTCTTTGGGGAGTAATCTCATCTCTACCAGTCCTATTTATTGTTTTTTACTTGGGCCACTATTACTACGATTATAGCTATTATTCAAACAGATATGAGACCGTGCTTATTTATATTATTTCTATATTAATTTCAGGTATTTTGGTCGGTCCTTCGCATATGCTACTTGACGTCTTCACGGAAAAAGGGATTTATGTAAAGAAACACGGAAAATGGAGAAGATTTGCCTTAGCCCACTTCAGATACAATAATCCATTTGCTAATGGTCTTGCAATATTTTTTGGTGGGATTATGCTCTATTTGTCATATTTATTATGACGAAAAAATTTAATAACATACAAGGAAGTGGTAAACGATGATGAGAAAAATATATAGAGCAACAGCAAGTGCGCTTTTGTTCCTTATCTTCATATCACTTAGACTACTTTCGATTGAGAAGCTAAGTATTACATTTCTACCTTTCCTATTAGCCTCAGAATCTACGTTTTTCCTAATAAACGTTGCACTAATACCAGTAGCTCTGTTTTTACTTTTGATGTCGTCACTCATTAAATTATATCAAATTATACGAAATCAGATGATCTGAAAACTGTCTTGATTTTCATGATAAACTGTTTCAAATTATGAGGTTTTTAGATACTTTAATGCTATCAAGTAAGCTGAGGCTGTATGTCTATCAATTCCTTTCTCCTTCATTATTTTATCATGATCTTTCGATTTAGTGGTTCCTTTAGGTGATATATAAACAACATTCATCGAGTATAGTGGTGCTTTATAGCTTATCCTTTCTATCAAAGAGTTCCTAAACATCGAGACCTTGAAATTGTAGTTTCTACTTTTCCTTTCACCATTCCTAATCCAATAATAACGCAAATAACCAACAACGTTAGGATTTTCTAGTACGATAGTAGACACACCGTTATTGTAAGCATAGCTTAGCAATTTATGTATTTCCTCATTTATTTTACTCCATGCACTTTCCTTATTATAACCTCTCGAAACTGTATCGTCAAACCAAAAGGTTTTCTTATCTTTCAAATTACCTTTAGAGTCAATAATGACTAAGTTTAATCTGTCAGTGTTAACGTCAATTCCAGCAATAAGGTTGCCTAACGGCTTATCAGATCTCTTCATAGCTTCTTTATACAAAGTGTAAGGAACCATAATTTGCAATTTTGAGTATATGTAGAGTCTATAAGAGTAAGCGTTATATTCCTTTATAATAACTCTAGAAGGATAACCAATTTCCTTTTTTTCACTTTTTTCTAACAGAACGTTGACTAACTTCTTGTAACCTTTTGGTATATGGACGTTTATTGTAATCTTTTTAGGATATTTCTCTTTGTCAAAAGTTAATATCTCGACCTTTTCGTTTGACGTTAAGTGAATGTTCAAATTACCATATTTTACTTTCTCAGCTTCGCTCTGAAAAAGTAACCAAGAGTTTAACTCCAACTCTTGAATGTTTACACCCAGCTTTTTAGCACTCTTCAAAGAGGAGTGAATTAGTGTTGCTATGCCATCAATGTATCTGCGGTTTGGTAAAATGTCGTAACACCTCTTTCTTGAATATTGAAGAAAAGAAGTTTGAGAGTAATTTGATAACTCAGTGTTGCTTTTCACGTCATTTAATAGCCTATGAGCACATAACTTGGAATACCATGAAGTCCACCAAATTAGTTTTGCCCTTTCATCACTCACAATAAAAGGAATATTTATCGTGATATAGTCTGGTAATTTCACAATAGGATATATATCCAAAAGATTTAAATAGTTTTCTTTTGAGATAATATTTAGTGGGCTCCAGTTCCCAAGGCCAGCAGGGCTATGAATCCCTTGGCGACAAGGAAGGAGCTACTGCTGTGAGGGGGCTGGAGTGTAGCCGTAATGAGTCAGATGGTGGTGGTTCGTAAAAACTACTGCTATCTGGTGAACGGTAAGTTCTCTTCATAAATCCAGACTTTCCCTCTTCATCACAAGATTATATTGCTGATTAAACTAATCAATCGGGAGAATATAAGAATTACATAAGCTAAACTTAAATCTTTTACCGTTCTAATTATCTTACTACACTTCACGGTAAATCACTACTATTTGGCTTACTAGGGGTTCACACTATACCCCCTTACAGAAGTAGCTTAGCCTCTGATACCACAAGTTTTATGTCTTTACTAGTCTTGGAAACCGAATCCCCGAATAGTTCTCCAACTTGAAAATATAAGTTAAAATCTTCTAAAGTCTTCCTAATTTAAATCATTTAATCCTAATATTCGATAATGTTGCTGATTCCCGTCAACCTGTCCTAAAAAGATCGCTGAGGTCGATGTGGTAAGCGAAATATGAAGTTTCTATTCAAAAGAAGGAAATAAGAGGACTATTGAGCAGATCGTTATAATAGATACTAATAAAAGCAACAACATAGAGAACGCAGATAGTTTCATAAATAATGATTAGGAACTTTTAAGTTCTTCTAGTTCTCCGAAATTAACCTTATTATTTCCTTTTTCACACCCAGAATATGCTAATGATGAAGAAAATACGTAATCCTCTCCGTGATAAAGATAATAATATTCTTCTGGTGTACCCTTCTTTCTTATATAATCAACGTTATAATAGTTGTAGTAATACAAGTGAGCGTCTTTACTCTCTCTATCTATTTTAAGGATAAGTAAGTTTAAAGCAGACTTTGTATATGCTTGAAGCTCTTTTACTTTTTCGATACCGTGTGACACGATATACTTACCAATTAATTCTGAATCAACCATCAACCTAGGATCAATATTAAGGATTTTGCCAAGGTCTTCCTTGTTAACGCTTCCGTTATGGGCAAAATATATAATGGACTTTTCGTTGCTCTCCATATAAGGATGAGAAAGATAAGAGGAGACCAGATTTTTATCTGATGCAAGTCTTGCATGAATTATTACTTTAAGGTTACCATTTAATAGGTTTATCAAGTTAAATAAAACATCACTCTCGTTGAATATTGGGTTTGCACTGCGATAATATACCACTTTTTCTCCATCATATGCTACTATACCCCAGCCATCCTTATGAACGTCATGAGTAATTGGATCATCTTTGGCAGATAGAATTAGGCATTGGGCTAATTTCTTTAGTTTTTCCTTGTCTTTCCCCACGTAAGCTAACATTCTGCACATAATTTTAATACTTTTTCTTATGATTTAAATAATATGGATAACGGAGAAGAGAAAAAAGAAGAAGACTGGACACTCACAATACTTTTAGCTGAAATTGGACTTTTAATCGGAATAATCCTTGTATTGTTAAAAGTCTTATCAACCTTGGCGCACGGTGGTTAGATGCAAATTGGTATTGCTGCTCATAGCGGGACTGTACCAAGAGAGTTAGAGAGGAAGGCAGAAATATTCGTGGAAAAAGTTGCTGAATGCAAGAAAGACGTAAGGTTTCTTTTAGGTGGTTATTGGGGATTAATGAAGACAGTAGTAGATAAGGCAATACAGTTAAACATCCCAGTTATCCTCTTTATTCCAATTGAAAGAGAAGATGTACCTTTACCTAACGAAGTAATTAAAGTACTTACTGGGTGTGAGTTCAGATGCAGGTCAGTCATGCTTGTTAGGTCTTCAGACGTTTTAGTTAGCCTAGGAGGAGGAGTTGGAACAGAAATTGAGCTGTTCATGGCATATGCCATGGGAAAACCAGTTTATTCTATTGTAAATACTGGGTTGACAACTGATTTACTAAAAATGTCTTTCCCAGAGTACTTTGATGACAGAAAAGTAGTGAAAATCAAGTATTTCGAAGATCCAATAGAAATGAGTAAAGCAGTGTGCGAAGAGAAAATAGAGGGAAAAGTGAAGACTAACTTCTTTGGTTAAAAGTCACAGAAATATGTTTCTACCCCTTTTACATTTACTCTTTCAGCATAAACATATCCACCATTCTCTTCATCATTTGCAGTAGTTATGTATAAAGTCTTTAGGTCAGAGTCTCCAAAGGTAACTGAAGTCACGTGAGAAGCAGGGACTTTTATTTCTTCTAGTATTCTCCCTTCAGTCACTCTTAACACCCTTCCTCCTCCGTATAATGCTACCCATAACATACCTTCACTATCTATTGTCATTCCATCTGGTACTCCAGGGTAGGAAGAGAGGTCTATCAGTGTTTTTCTGTTGCTAATTTCTCCCTTTTCTGCGTCATAATCAAAAACGAAAACCTTCTTTGTTGGGGAATCTATGTAATAGAACTTCTTATTGTCTAAACTCCATGCAAGTCCGTTAGATATTGTAACATTATCTAGGACTTTTCTGAAAGTAAAGTTTTTATCAAGCACAAAGAGTCCACCTATGGGTTCTTTTTCTTTTAAATCCATTGTCCCTACCCAATATCTTCCAACCGGGTCACATTTACCGTCATTAAATCTTGTCCTTAAATCCAAGTCTTTAACCTCATATAACAAGGACACAGAGTCCCCTTCAACAGCATAAAATCCTTTTCCCACTGTAGCTATCAATCCTCCTTTTTTCCTAGGTTGTATCGAACTTACATAAGTGTCAAACTTAACTACGTTATGTTCATTTCCTTTAAGGCTATGTATTTCACCATTTAAAATATCAACAAAATAAAGCGTGTCTTTAACCCATATTGGTCCTTCAAATAATCTTCCTTTAAATTCTGTTACTTTTTTCATGTGTTAATATCTCCTAACTCGTTTATATTTCCTTCTGTATCTTCAAAAACGATTTTACCTTCCTCGGTAATTACAATATAACCGTCTTTCCCTTCACATTTGTAACGAAAAGCTAGCAAAGCCTTAGTTTTGACTTGGTCTACAGAAAAAACTGGAGAAAGTGAATCAGTAAGTTCTAAGGCAAGACAATTAGGTGCTTTTTTGAATATAAGATTAAGAGTTTCGTTAAGCAGTCTATCGTATTCCTCTCCTATTTCTTTCATTCTTTTAATATCTTTAAGGTCCATTAAGAGTATCTTTATCCTCTTTTTCCTTTAAAACTAGCTATATATTTTTGTTAATTTAATAAATTATTAATAAAATAGTTTAGAATATAAATTTTACTCTTTACAGTTTTTACTTACTTTAGATTTCCTTTGATAAGATTTAACATGATTATCATGTTAATTTAAACATATAAGAAATTAAGTTAAATTTGTTATTAGAATGTTTTTCACAAAATTCTTATATATATGATTCATATAATATAAAGTAGATAAAATATGGCATCCGAAAAGCTCGAAAAGTTAATGAAAATAAAGGGGACAGTAACAACTGGTCATTTTACGGCAGATGGAAAACTGGGAGAATACACTGGGGAAATATCAAAGGAAATGGCAGAAATGGTGGCAAAGATGTGTGTAGCAAACACACTAATGGCAGAAACGCAGGCAGACGGTTTTAGTAAATTCAGCGGAATGAAATGGACACCACTTCATGGATGGTCAGTAGCTGCTGGTGACTATGCTGTTTGTGTTATGGGCCACTACGGTGTTTTTGTAAAACTGAGCGAAGCAGACTTTAATGAGATATTTAAAGTGTTAGGAGAAGTAGCTAGATCTTAAGCTATTCTTTTTTATTTAAAATAATTCTCGTTTGTGATTTTACGACTAAAGGAATTTAGTTATTTTTATCGTTTTAGAAACTCCAAACGTTGACTCGAGTTTAAGTAGTAAAAAATATTTTTAATTGTAAACTAGTATCGATAAGACTTAAAAATGATGCTGATGTTATACTAAGAGTGAAACTTAAATATACCATACCATTAGCTATAGCCGTTTGGTGGCTACCAATAATTAGTGGCCTAATAATAGGTTTCGTAACATCTTTCCTTGAGAAAGAATATAAACGTGGTCTTGCAACTATAATTATTTCTTCTGGTCTAGCGTCAGCCCTTTATATATTTCTAGCATTTTACGTACTGAAGGTACCTTTCTTAGGTAATTTACTTCCTACATTTTCAATTATTTTCTCTTCTATAGACATAGTGATAGCTTACCTTGTTTTTAATTTTTCCTTTTACAAATCTGCATACTCTAGTATCTCACTAGAAGGTGTTTATAGTGAGTTTTATGCTTCATCAAGAGAAGAAATAGAAGAAAGGATAAAAGATTTGATAGTCACCTGTGGAGATCCACAGATGACTTTATCGGAAAACAAGATTACGGTGCACAGGGAGTGTTCTGGATATGTTGTCGAATATGAAATGGTTGAAGCAGGGAGAAACAGATATAAAGTTAAGTTGCAAGTAAAGAAGAAAGAAGAATAACCAAGAAAGTTTTAAAAATGAAGAATTCATAAGCACTTTTTAGATGTCTAACTCTTCACCAAGCAATAGTAAGCCTCCATTGAAACAACAGCCACAGCAACCAAAAAGAGAAATTGGTTTGAGGGACTTAGTTTTTCTATCTTTAGGTGGTCAATCACCATTTTTAAGTGTATTAGTATATGGTGCAGTAGCACTTCAAAGTGCAGGTTTCTTTGGGCCTATCGCAATTACCCTTGGTACATTCTTAGTACTTCTTAACGGAATGGTTATTTATAAGCTTTCTACAAAGTTCACTTCTGAAGGAGGTTATTACACTTATGCTTACTACTCATTAACGAAAAGACTTGGTTTTGAAACTGGCTGGGCCTATCTCTTATATTCGTCATTTTATGGAGTAGCATACTCTCTTGGTGGTGCTTACGTATTAAGTGCAGTGTTACCAATAAGTCCATTGTACTCTCTGGTAGCAATCCTTGGAATATCCTCACTTTTGGCTTTACTTGGAAAAAGTCCCTCATTTAAGTATGCAATTATTGCTGCAACGATAGAAATAGTCATGCTAGGCTCTATTGCACTCTCTTTTCTCTCTACAACACATTTCACTTTTTATAATCCATTCTCTCATATTCCCCCATTAGACACTTTAGGATATGCTATATTGTTTGGTTCTAGCATTCCGACTGGTTATGGCTCAATAGCACCCTTATCTGGAGAAGTAAAAGATCCTAAGAAAACTGTTCCAAGGGCTATAATTACTGTTATTCTTTTAGGAGGACTTCTGGCAGTATTAGACATATATGCTATAGGAGATCATGTTCTTTTCTATCATTTAGATATCCAAAACTTGAATATCCTTTCTTTGATTATTAATAGGTTTGGCTTAGTTACACTAGTCTTTGTTTTATTCGCAGCTTCCAATGACGCTATTCTTGCAACACTAACATTTATTTTTTCAACCTCAAGGACGGTTTTTGCTATGGCATCTCATGGATTTTTCCCAAGTTCTCTAGCCAAGTTGAAGGGCAATGAACCATTTAACGCTAATGTAGCTACAATAATTGCATTCTGGGTAATTGCACTAAGCTCTGTAGCAGTTTTTGGTTTTAATGTAGGAGACGCTTTTGAATACGTAGCCTTAATCTCACTTTTTGCAAGTGCTTATGTTCACTTAGCTGCTGACTTTTCGTTAGCAAAGATATCTTTAAAGAGACTAAGAAGAAGAAGGTCTCAATTAGCCTTAGCCTTAGGTGCTGTAGTCTTCACTATTATTACAATAATAACGTCTGCCTTAACTTCTCCAGCGTTCGCGGTAGACACATTCCTTTTATGGCTTATTGCAGGGTTCTTAGTAGCCGAAATAATAGATATGAGTAAAGAAAAAGAAGAAGAGGAAGAATAGTTCATTTACTTTTTATTCGTGAGTCTCTCACATCTTTATTTTAAGACCCGTCAATTTTATCATCAGAGAAATTTATATATTATCTTATGAAAGTACCAAGAGTTAGAACTTACGTACCGGGTTTAGATGAAATACTTTACGGAGGTATTCCGGAAAGAAACGTAGTATTAATATCTGGAGGTCCAGGGACTGGAAAGTCGATAATAGGAAAGCAATTTTTATACAACGGGTTGACTCACGGCGACCCAGGTGTTTTTGTAGCACTTGAGGAACATCCAGTTTCAGTTTTAAGGAGCTTTAAACATTTTGGTTGGGACGTTACTAAATACGAAAAAGAAGGGACTTTTGCTATAGTTGACGCATTTACGGCTGGTATTGGCTCAACTGCCCAAAAGGAAAAATACCTAGTAAAAGATATTGATAACATTGGAGAGCTTAGTAGTGTATTGAGGGAAGCAATAAAGGGCACCAAAGCTAAAAGAGTTGTTATTGACTCAGTCAGTACCCTTTATTTAACTAAACCAGCAATGGCAAGATCAATTGTAATGCAATTAAAAAGGATTATAGCAGGTTTAGGTTGTACCGCAATTTTCGTTAGCCAAGTATCTGCTGGTGAAAAAGGATTTGGAGGACCAGGAGTTGAACATGCAGTTGACGGAATAGTGAGATTAGATCTTGATGAGTTTGAAGGACAACTTTACAGATCAGTTATTGTATGGAAAATGAGAGATAGTAAAATTTCAATGGTAAGGCATCCTATGGATATAACCGATGAAGGAGTTATAATTTACTGGGATAAATACTTAAGGATTACTCCAACAAAGGCTGAAATTAAGCCACTTTCAGAAAACGAAATAAATGAAATGAAGAAAGCAGTCCAAGAAGCAGAAGAAGTTAAGGTTGAAGTCAAAGAAGAAGAGGAGGAAGAATGACTACCAAAAGTATCTCACCTTTCTTTCGCTTTTTATTCCTTCCTTAAAAGCTGTATAAGAGATAGCAAAGCCTATACCCACAGCTATAGCTATTATTGCAATTACATCTAAGATAGAGAAATCACTAGAATCAATTGCTCTTCTAACTGATTTCCAAGCTGATAAAAACCCTGATATATATGTATATGCATCCCATATCGTTGCAAAAGCATTCCATATCGTAATTAACCCTGAAGTCCAGCTTCTTCCCTTTACTGTTGCAATAAATGAAAACGTGGTAGCTATTACTCCCCACATTACAATGGCTAAGCCAAAGAAAAGAAAACTAAAACCGAGGAGAAATGAGACGTCAGCAAAAGATAGATAACCCAAGTAAGCGAAAATTATTGTGACTATTATTGTAAATACATAAGCCATTGGCAAAAATCCACCTAAAGTATAAACTACTCCACCTAATCCTTTTCTATAGGCGTAAATTTTTCCAGCATTATAGCTGTTCCAAATTGAAAATATTACATCAATGATTATGAATATTATAGCAAGTATAAGTCCTAACATAAGCAAATGTGAGATGCCTGTATTAAAAAACTTATCGTAAGTATTTAATACGTTTAATACTTTTTCAATTGTCTACGTAATTTCTCTTCTTTGTTAGTTGTTGTCAGTAAAAGGTCTTTTTTATTTAGTATAACTCTGTATAATGCTTATAATTTATAATTATTTATTTAAGCTGTTGAAACAAGATTTTTAAATTATAAACTTTGTTTCTAATTTATGAATTGGAAAATAAACTATCTTGGCTCAATGCTCTCATGGGTTATGGATTCATATGATTTGGGTGCAGTGGTAATTACAGCAACAATCTTAAGCAACCTCTTCTACCCAACGCTTGGGTTGTTAGGAGCTATCCTTCCAGTTGTTTTCACTGTAGCATTTAGACCTCTGGGTTCGTTAATTTTTGGAGCTATTGCAGACTGGAGAGGAAGAAGGGTTTCTCTCCTTGTGACTGTTCTAGGTTATTCTTTAGCTATTGGATTAACTGCATTTTTACCCACTTATCAACAAGCAGGGATATTAGCTCCCGTTGCTCTTTCATTGCTTAGAATTTTTCAAGGGATCTTTATTGGTGGTGATGTCTCAGCAAGTTTTACATTAGCCATGGAAAGCGTTTACTCTAGAAGGGGACTTTTCTCTGGACTTTTACAGTCGGGTACACTGATTGGTTTTGTTATTGTTGATTCTCTATTTACCTACTTTTCTCACTTACCTAACCACTTTATAGTAACTACTGGATGGAGATATATCTTTCTAATTGGAATTATCCCAGCGTTGCTGGCTATACTTATAAGATATAAGGTAACTGAACCAGAAATCTATCTAAAGGCAGAAAAGAAACCTATAATAACTGGGCTTAAACCACTTTATCAGACTATAATTGTTATGATAGGTTTCTGGTTAATGATTTATGCTGGCCCGCAATTTGTACCGACTTTCTTAGGCAAGGTTCTTGGCTTAACGCCTCAAGTGTACGGCTTCCTAGCACTTATTATGAACCTTATCGGTATACCAGCAATGATAATATCTGGATTCCTTTCGGATTACATAGGCAGGAAGACAATTGGTATTATAGGCTCTATATTAGCAATACTCGCTGGGTCTATGTTGTATTTGTTTTCTACCACTTCAAATATTGAGTATATAATTTTGGCCTTTGGTTTCTTAATGAATTTACCATCTGCTATAACCCCCGCTTATTTAGCAGAAAGATTTAAGACATTTAGCAGAGCTACTGGTGTAGGTTTTTCATATAATGGTGCATTTATTATAGCAGGACTCGCACAACTTTATATTGCATTATTAAGTGACTACATGGCTCCTCATATAGCTGCTCTAACAGTACTTACTATAGGGGCAATCATCGCGATAATAGGTTTAGCTATAGGTCCGGAAACACTAAGGATTAATGAGTTAAAAGTTGAACACTAAGAAATTGAAGAGCAATTTATTTTATTATTCCACCTTCTCCTTTTTTATTTCAATATGAAATATACTAAACCGATTTTGGCTATTCATGGTGGGGCAGGGGAATGGAATAGAAGAGATTATGAAAGAGGATTAAAGGAAATAAAAAACGCTTTAGACAGAGGATATGAGGAGTTTAAAAAAGGTAGTGCAATTGAGGCTGTAGTTGAGGTAATAGCATACATGGAAGACTCTGGTGCATTTGATGCTGGAATAGGCAGTGTAAAAAACTCAGAAGGAGAAATAGAAATGGACGCTGGAATAATGCACGGAAACACTTGGAGAGCTGGTGCTGTTGCTTCTGTCAGAGTGAAAAACCCCATTAGAGAAGCTTTAAAAGTTATGCTTGACGGTAGGCATGTTTTGCTTGTAGGTAATCGTGGAGAAAAATCTTTGTTAAACTATCTAAGTAACAGTGAAGGTGGGGACACTGTAGGTGCAGTAGCTCTTGATAATCAAGGTAATCTAGTCGCTGGAACTAGTACTGGTGGAATTTCAAATAAATTACCCGGTAGAGTTGGAGACTCTCCAATCCCCGGTGCAGGGTACTATGCAACTCCGAGGGTTGCAGTGTCTTCAACTGGAATAGGAGAGATAATAATGAGGGTTTTGCCAGCAAAAGAGGTTGACATACTAGTTTCAATGGGATTTAACATTGAAGATGCAATAAGGTCAGCAGTTGATAAGATTAGTGAGATGTTTGGGAATGGTAACGTGGGTCTTATAGGAGTTGATTTTAAAGGCAACGTCTCAGCTCATTACAATACTGTAGGAATGGCTAGAGGAGTAAAAGACAGAAATGGAATAAAGGCTTTTGTTTTTGAAGGGGAAATCTAAGTTAGAAATAAGAAACAGTTTATTTCACTTTTTGTTAGGATATTCTGGTATAAAGGGTGTTCCTTCAAACTCAACCTCATCTCCATTTATTTTAGCTTTTATTAGTTTACAGTCTGTAGGGCAAGGAGTATTAGAGTTTGGAGCTTTTACTAATTCTCCAGATACTAAATTAAATTCTGCGTCATGAAATGGACACTTTATTATATCATCATGTATTTCATAGCCTTGAGCTAGAATGGGTCTTCTCTTATGCGGACATCCCGCTAACCAAGCGTATTCTTTTCCATCTTTTTCATATATCATAATTGGATAGTCCTTTAAGCGAATAACCTTCATCCTATTCTACTCAAACTAAATAAACATAATAAAAGCTTTATTATTGATTAAAGTCCAAATCTTTAAGGTAAAAAATAAAAAAGATAGGATAGGTTAACCTGAATAATGTTGTCGTAAAAGTTGTAATTTATATGCCTTGCTTTTTCGCATAATAGGGCTAGAAGCAAAGTACTAATAGTATAAAAGAAAATGATCTCAAGGTAAATGCATTTAAAATTATTAAAAGTTATACTGTATAACTCCTCGAGGTAAAGATGAATGTTTTGGAGAGGGATCGCAATAGTTTATGCCTCAAAGGAGGAAATTGCAAAAAGGCTAGAGGAAAAACTCAAACCTCTTTATCCGGTTTCACTTTTTCGTTACTCAGAAGCGGATTTCGAAAAAATATGGAAGTGTTATGATGCGATTATCTTTACAATGGCATTAAGTGGCGCAGTAAGAACTGCTTGTAAATATGCTAAGAGCAAAGACGTAGACCCTGCGGTTTTAGTTGTTGATGATAAAGGAAAATATGTGATACCTATACTGGGCGCACATTGGGGAGCCAATGAGCTAGTAACACTGATTTCGAAACTTCTTAATGCTGAGGCTATAATTACTACAGCAAGTGAGAACTTTGGGGTTACAAGCGTAGAAGAATTAGCAAGATTACTTTTCTGCAGGATAGAAAACATAAAGGCGATCGTAAAAGTGAATTCTGCTATCCTTAAAGGGGAAAAAGTATGTGTTAAAGGCATTGATAAGCTACCAGATAACGTGGTAGGGTATACGATCAGTGATGATTGTGAATACAAAGTGATCATAACGGACTCTTTACCCCCCGTCTTAGACGAAAACACTGTTTACCTTAAACCTTATAATTTCTCTTTGGGAATAGGGAGTAAGTTAGAGACAAACGAAAAGACAATTAAGGAAGCAATAGAAGAGACCCTAAGCAGAATGAACATACCTTTAAGTAGAGTAAAAGTAATTGCATCAATAAGGGAAAAAGTACAATATGTTGCCGATGAGCTAGGAGTTCCTTTTAGGTTAGTGAGCAGAGAAGAGATTAACTCTTTCGAAGACGAATGCCTTACTCCTCAATCACAGAAATTAAAAGAGATAGGCTTGAAGGGAGTAGCCGAGATTTCAGCGCTAATAGCAGGAGGTAAGAATTCGCGTTTACTTTTAAGAAAAATGGTTTATAATGGCGAAGTGACCATAGCTATAGCAGGGTTCTAACATGCTTTACGTCGTTAGTGTTGGTCCAGGAGATCCAGAGTTGATAACTGTAAAAGGCGTTGAAACAATAAAAAAGTGTCAAGTTGTAGCAGGTTGGGGAAGTGTCATAGACAGATTTTCTTTTCTCTTAGAAGGCAAAAAGGTGATTAGGATGACATATAAGGAGGAAAGCAAACAGTTAGAGGAGATATTTAATTACGCAACTAACATGGAAGTGGCATTTTTAGACCACGGTGACGTTGCAGTTTCTGATTATCAGCTTTTAGAAAAGATAAGGAAGGGGTGTGAGAAATACAACATACCTCTTAAGACTATTCCCGGTGTTTCCTCTGTTATCAAGGCTCTACACGTTGTAAGGAAAGACTTATCACAAGTAATATTCATAACTTTTCACGTTAGAGGAGAAATTAACTATGACGATATAAAGAAGTTTCTAGCCACTGGAAGAGGTTTATTGATTAATCCAGAACCTTACCCGGACGGGGTAAAGAGGATCGCTCTAAAGTTGAAAGAGATTGGTTGTAATAATGTTGTGCTAACAGTTATGGAAAAGCTCACATATCCAGATGAAGCTGTTCATCACTACACAGTGAATGATATAATAAATAAAGACTTGAAATTTAGCGATTTATCAATAGTTTATATCCCTTCTTGTTCTTTTTCTTAACAAAGTTTTTATATTTGGATAAGCTATCCACTTATGTGGTCGATACAGCAGTTATAATAATAACGCATGGTTCTAGAAGACATACCTTCGTAGAAGATATGGTTAATCTTGCCAAGTACTTGGAGGAAAAACTGAATCTCCCAGTATATTTATCTCATAATGAATACACTGAGCCTAACTGGAGGAGTCTAGTTACCGATTTGCCTTCTAAAGGAATAAACAAGTTCATTTTTGCTTTAGCTTTTCTAGGAAGAGGAAATCATGTTGCAAGAGACATAATGGGTAGTTTTAATGTTTCGGAATTCTATAAATGGCAGAGAACGACTTACGAGGGAAAAGAAATTCAAGTATACTTTACAAAACCTCTGGCAGACTCAAGTTTGGTTAAACTTGCGCTTTTATATCGTATTGCCTCAGCATTAGAAAGAGAGACATATAACTACGTTGAAGATCCTGAAGAGATAGAAGAAAGAACAATGACTTTCTTGCTTGAAAAGGTTAGGGAGAAGTTTCCTTCATTGGACGAGAGGAAAAGGAGGGTAATAGCTAGGGGAGTATATGCGGCTGGCAACCTAGAACTAGCTGACAGTTTTTACATTTCACAGGATGCAATAGATGTTGGCATTGAGTCCTTAAAGATTGGAATACCTGTTTTAACTGATGTTAAAATGGTTTCTGCTGGTATAAGATGGAATAAAGTAGAGAACTATTTAGATAAATCAGAAGAGTTAGCTAAAAAACTTGGAATAACAAGGACAGCTGCCGGTATAAGGATGGGTTTGAGCTCTCCTAAGATAGTTGTTATAGGAAATTCTCCTACAGCCTTAGCTGAGGTAGTTAAGATGGTGAGAGAAGGGGTTGAGGTTCCACTTGTTGTAGCTTCTCCTCCAGGTTTCACAAATGCGATAGAAGCAAAGGAGGAACTTGTAAAATCTAATATACCTTCAATAGTGTTGAGGGGTACTTATGGTGGAAGTAGTATTGCAGTTTCGATCGTAAACGAATTAATTAGAATGGTGAAAGAAGATGGGAGGTAAAATCTATATTATAGGTATAGGTCCAGGGGACAAAGGTAACAGGACATTAAGGATGATAGATGCGATAAAAGAAAGTGATGTCATTGTTGCATATGAGACCTATGCTGAACTTGTAAAGGACTTAACGGAAGGAAAGGAAGTTATTACTGCAAAAATGAAAGAAGAACTATATAGGGCAAGGACTGCGATAAAGAAAGCTTTGGAAGGTCATACAGTTGCTTTAATCTCTAGTGGAGATCCACAAGTATATGCAATGGCTAGCCCTACTTTGGAAATGATATGTGCAAATAATGTTAATGTTAATGTTGAGATAATCCCTGGAGTTACTGCTTCGTTAGCGTCTGCAGCCAAGCTTGGTTCACCATTATCAATGGACTTTGTAGTTATCAGTTTGAGTGATTTGCTTGTACCGGCAGAGGAAATTCTCTTCAAAGTTAAAAAAGCAGTAGAAGGAGACTTTGTGATTGCTCTTTATAACCCCATCAATAAACCTTTGCTTTTAAAGGCAATGGATATTATAAGCCAGCAGAGGAAAGGAGAAACCCCAGTTGGAATAGTTAAAGGTGCCTATAGAGATAATGAAGAGGTCATAGTGACTACCTTAAGAGATTGGCAGAACTACTTAAATAAGATAAACATGGTGACTACGCTGATTGTTGGTAATTCAAAGTCTTTCATCTGTAATGGTAAAATGATAACACCTAGAGGCTATACCTCGAGGTATGACTATGTCAATGCTTACAACTCTTAAAAGGTTTGGAATAACTACTGGTGCTTCAGTAGCTGCTTCAGCTAAAGCCTCTGTAATTTTCCTTCTGCGAAATGAAAAACCTAAGAGTGTTACAATACCCACACCCGTAGGGTTGAGATTAGAAATATTTGTGGACAGTTATGAAAACAGAGAGGGAGGAGAGTATTGTGCAACAGTAAGCAAGTTTTCTGGAGACAATCCAGACGTACTAGATGGTCTTAAAATTATAAGCTGTAGTAGTAGATGTGATTCCGGGATAGTTGTTGAGGGTGGTAAAGGTATTGGAGTTGTTACAAAACCTGGTTTGAAATTAGAAATTGGAAGTAAGGCAATAAGTCCTATAGCTAAACAGATGATAATTGACGCTGTAAAAGAGGTTGTTGATAGTGGTGTTAGGATCAGAGTTGATGTCCCAGAAGGTGAAAAAATTTCTGAGAAAACAATGAACAAAGACGTAGGAGTAGTAGGTGGCATATCTATTTTAGGCACTACTGGAATAGAGTACCCAGTTAGTGACGACGAATACTTGGAACATATAAAGACTGAAATATGTGTTGTCAAAACTTTAGGCAATCAGAAGATTGTGTTAGCTCCAGGCAATACTAGCTTTGAATATGCGAGAAAAATGTTCGGTGACTCCGTAGTTAAAATAGGTGATAGAGTCGGTGACTCCGTAAAGTTAGCTCTTGAGCAAGGCTTCTCTCACGTAATTGTTGTAAGTTTACCCGGGAAGATAACTAAAGTAGCAGCAGGGTTACTTAATACTCATAGCAAATATGGTGATGCTAGGGTTGAAACCATTACTCATGCTTCGGTTGTAGCTAGGTTATCTTATGATAAAATTGAAAAAATTGCCAACTCAGTTACTGTAGCAGAAGCTTTAACTTATTTGGCAGACGAAGAGAAAAAGAAAGTGTTTTCAGTTATTGCAAAAAGAGTAGTTAGTAGGTTAAGGAGGTTAGCAGACGAAGAGAAAAAGATAGGAGTAGTTATTATTTCAGATCAAGGTGAAATTCTGGCTAAGGAGGGAGATTTATGAGAATACCAGGAATTCCAGATGAAGAATTTACTAGGGCGGAGAAGATACCTATGACAAAAGAGGAAATCAGAGTTTTAGCATTGTCAAAAGCTAGACTTTTTGAGGGCGCAAAGTTTATTGATGTAGGTAGTGGAAGCGGAAGCGTTACAGTTGAGGCAGGACTATTTGTTGGTGAAAAAGGAAAAGTTTGGGCAATTGAAAAGGAAAAAGAAGCAGTTGAACTTACAAGGAAAAACGTAGAAAAGTTTGGGTTAAGAAATGTTGTTATCATAGAAGGAGAAGCTCCAGAGGCTTTAGATCATGTTAACGAGGTGGTAGATTCAATATTTATTGGAGGTACTGAGAGGCTTGAAGAAACAATTTTTACTGCAGATAAAAAGTTAAAGAAAGGCGGGAAAATAGTTATAGACGCAATACTCTTAGAGACTATATCAAAAGCTATTACGTCACTTAACAGTTTAAACTATAAGACAGATGTTGTTGAGGTAATAGTTGCTAAAGGGATGAAAACAAGTAAAGGATATGCTATGTTATCACGAAACCCAATATTCATAGTTTATGGTGAGAAACCTTGACAAAGGAATTGTATGTTGTTGGACTTGGTCCCGGAGATCCAGAGTTAATAACTATAAAAGGAGTAAATGCTATTTCAAATGCTGATGTGATCTTTGTCCCATATTCTACTGGGACTAATAGGAGCTTATCACTTAATATAGTGAAAAAGTACGCTAAGAAAGATGCTAAACTAGTAACATTAGGTTTCCCTATGGCTAAGAAGGTTGAAGAAAGTGCCTTAAAGAGTATAGGTGATAAGATTTGCAAGGAGGCAGGTGATTTTTCAGTCTTTGTAACCTTAGGAGACCCAACTTTATATGGCACATTCTTTAGAACTCATAAATTTGTAAGTAATTGCTTTACAAAGATAGAGTTAATCCCTGGTGTTAGCTCTATAACTTCTTGTGCCTCAAGGATGAAATTGCCTCTTGCGTTGGGTGACGAAAGTATTCTCATTATTCCTTCTAGTCGTTTATCTTTACTTGAGGAGGTTAAAGATAAAGTAGAGACCATTGTGGTAATGAAAGCAAATGAGAACCTAGATAAAATATCCGAAATGCTTAATTCCTCTTACACTTTGTATTACGCTAGGAGATGTTATTTGGATGGAGAGAAAATTATCCCATGGGATGGTTCTTTTAATAAGGACTATTTTTCAATGTTAATTGGGGTGAGAAAGGTTGAAAGGTAAGGTTGTATTTATTGGTTCAGGTCCCGGAGACCCAGAGTTAATAACTGTAAAAGCGAAGAACTACTTGGAGGAAGCTGACGTAATTCTTTATGCAGGCTCTTTAGTTAACCCGGAGTTGCTAAAGTGGGCTAGGAGAGATGTTGAAATAGTAAATACTGCTGAGTTGACTACTGAACAGTTAACAGAGATTATGATAAAAAGGGCTAAAGAAGGTAAGCTGGTAGTTAGGCTCAAGTCTGGAGATTTTTCGATCTATGGTGCATTAATGGAAGAATTGTGGGCTCTGCAAGATGCAGGGGTTAACTATGAACTTGTTCCAGGGATTACAGCTGCAATAGCAGCTGCCTCAGTTTTAGGGATTGAATTAACATTGCCTAGAGTTTCTCAAACAGTGATAATCACAAGGGCATCAGCTTCAGTACCTATGGAGGGGTCAATAAAGGACTTCGCACCTCTACTGAATAAAGGAGCTTCTATGGTGATTTATACCGGGATTGCAGTTATTGACAAAGTTGTAGAGGAGTTAAAGGAAGGAGGAGTTTCCGACGATACTCCCGTTGCTGTAGTTTACAAGGCTACGTGGTGGGACGAACAAAAGATAATATTTGGTGAAGTGAAAGACATTACAGAAAAAGTTAAGAAAGAAAAGATAACTAGGGATGCAGTAATAGTTGTTGGTAAAATCGTTAGACCAGAGAAATACAAGGGATTAGTTAGGTCTGCAGCTTATGACCCTTCTCACTATTCTGGTTTTAGGGTTGCTGATAATGTGGATAAGCTAAAGTATTTCGAGCTGAGATATTCGGTTGACAAGATTTTCGGTGAAGAGTATCTCAGGGAATTAATGAAGGCATACAAGGAGGCTAACTTGGAGGAAAAGAAGATTATTCAAGAGAAAATAAAGAAAGTCCTAGAGGAAGCTAAGATTAATCCAAAACTGAAAGAAGAAGCTACCAAATTGGTTTCTTCTCACTAAAATACCAAGCAGTAACAACGAGAAGAAGCAATCCAGCAATTCCTAAACTTACTGAGAGTTCACCCTTTGTTTTAAATCCTAGGTAGATCATTCCTACACCTAGGAGTTCTAGGAGAAGGAAAGGTATTAATATATCCTTTTTCATATTCTTAAACAAGAAACTCATCATATTTATATTTCTTCCCGAGTGGTAATGTATTTAATTGAGAGCAGTGTGAGGATAGTAAGGACTCTTGTCCTCGTTAAAGTACCTTTTAGTGTTTGGCTTTTGATAGACCTACAACCTTATATTGCAAATTATTGATATTTTCAGTAGATTAAAGTTTTGGAAAAAGATTTAATTATATTATGATTTCATCACCTCATATGGAAATAGTAGAATGTAAATTTAACTTTGAAGAATGTGAAAGAAAGGTAAAAGATCAAATAAATAAATTAAATGCGACTGTGTTTTTTGAGGTAGACCATAAAAAGAACGCTGAAGAGGTAGGTCTCCAACTAGACAAGTGTAAGGTAATCTATTTCGGTAATCCTAAAGTTGGCACGTTATTAATGCAAAAGAAAATTGAAGTTTCTTATGATCTTCCTTTGAGAGTTGCTATTTGGGAGAAGAGAGGAGAAGTTTATGTAGAGTATAAGATGCCGAGTGAGATTGCAAAGGGGTATAACATTCAAACGGATATCGTAAAAAAGATGGACGAATTCATGTCATCAGTTATAGAAGAGCTAGAAGACTAATCACAATAGCAACAGCTCCTAATACAAAGTCCACGACATAAATATTTCTCCTTTTAGCAAATCTAAGCAATAGACCAATTGTAATTAAACCAGTAATAAGTGCTGCTATTATAGCCGCAATAATTCCTTCTGTACCTGCTAAAGAAACTACATAATGAATGTTTTCTTTGCTAAACAGTATTGTTGTTCCTACGGCACCCAGAGCGGCTGGAATATAAGCTAGGTAAGAATATCTAAACGCGTCTTCCGGTTTCACTCCTAAGAACAGCATCGTTGAGACTGTCATTCCAGATCTACTTACTCCGGGTAAAGCGGCTAATCCTTGAGCAAACCCCACCAACAAGTAGTCCTTTATTTTTAACTCCTTGAACTCCCTAGTTTTTATCCTTGAAAACCTAATATAGACACCGTCAATAATCAATGCAAACCCAAGTATTAGCATCGGTATACCCGGATTGTATGCGTTTGCAAGTAACTTATCTGAAATTATGTAAAGGGGTACTCCTACTATACCAGTTATTAAAGTAACTATAACTAGGTAAATTAAAAGCCTTTTATCTCTGAACACGTTAATTATATCTTTTCTAAAATATATCAGTGCTGATCCTATCGATCCTATCTCCATGAAAAGCCCAAATGTATACGCTATTGCTACGTCTAACCCTAAAAGGAAGTGAGAGGAAATTAGAACTTGTGTTTTGCTACTTACTGGTAGCCATTCTGATATGCGTTTCCCTACCCATGATACTTTTCGTTATTTTTCAACACATTCAATTTCATGGGTAGGGTTAGCCCTAGGTGTGGTATCATCAGCTTCAACCACACCGCATGGGGCTCAGTCGAGCCCAATGCCATGGGGCTCCCATTTGAGTTCAAATACCTTAAACCAATGTTTATTGCCCCTATGACGTCTCTGTCTAGTCCATTCTCAGCTATTCTCAATCTAAACTTCAATACTTTAACTCTCTTTCTCCCCCTCCACGCATAGCGCATCATCAGGGGAGTGAAACTCTCTAGTTTTTTCCCAGTAAATGGATCTGTGGTCGAGGTATATACTTCATTTATGCTTGTTATATATACTGGTTTGTTTTCCAATACATTAAACAATTTACTAACGCTCCATTGGTGAATTCTATGCCTCAATTTATCATTATACGTCCTTTCCTCAATCTTCCTCTTTCCTTTAAACACTTCTCCAACTACAATCACAGCGTCGTTCTTGATGGCTATTTTCTCTAGGATACTGACTGTTTGATAGATCGTGTCTTCTTTCCTCTCTTTTTCTCTCAACTTCTTCAAAGCTTTTTTGACTTCTCTGTCCTTTGTTGATTTACCTTGAGTTATTCTCTTTCTCCTTTCTGAGTAAGAGACAACTAGATTTCCTAAACCAGTTTCAATTCTATAAGCCTCAGTAATTTTCCCATCTTTAAAAAGCACAGCAGTAACGTTGTTTTCATTAATATCAACAGCTAGAACGTTTTTGCTCCCTTTGACTTCTACCTCCTTTTTGAAAGTTAAATAACAGAAAATCCTACCGTCAATTAGCTTAATCTTTAGCTCTTCAGCTAATTCCCACCCATGATATAAGTACCTATGCAAAAGCTTTGTGTCTCTATATTTTAACTCCAACCATTCATCCTTGATTGCATCACTTTTAATCCATATACCCCCATTTTTCAGTTCCCAGTCTTGCGAATCGGAAAACGTGATTGTGACTTTTTTGACTTCTGGTCTATCAATTTTTGCTTTCCCTTTTCTTTTTAACTTTTTAAATGATTTAACCCTTCTAAGAACATCTCTGTAAGAACCTTTTATAACACGCGTTGATAACCATGGAAACTCTTTGCGATATTTTTTGTAAAAAGTGTCGTTAAGAGTTTTCTGAGTAGCATCATATTTTAGTGCAAAACCAATCATCTCCATTAACATCTTCTTATATGCAGATTCAATCTCACAGAGAATTCTTCTCCCGAATTGATTAGTATAACACTCAATTGCAACTGTCCTTTTAATTGTCTTTGATTGTGTTTTCAACATGATTAGCTCTTTTTATATTTGGGACTCTCTTCACCGAAAATATTATCCCCTTTGATGAATATTTTGAGCTCTGATTCGGGGATTTACATCTGTTAATAACTCTAATTTTTCCTTGCTTAATCCATTTAACCATAGCATCAAGAACAACACACATCAACTTTGCAAAATTATTGAGTTTGTAGAGTTTTTTATTATTCACCAAGTATTTAATAGTGTTTGAAAGTATTTGATTTTAACGCTAAAACAGACACAGCCTTGAATAATTCCTATAATAATCAACTTGATTAAATCCACCATTTTTATCACCATGATGAGGAGAGGAGAACTAACTCTAATACTGAACCATACACTACCAAATTATCTAATGGTACTGAGAGCAAAAGAAGAGGAGAAACCACTATAGGTTTTAATCTTATTCCTTCCAAGTACAAAAATAAAGGTAGAAGGGGTAATGCAGCATATTGTGGGGAAATAAAAATACTGAGTATTGAAAGCAAGGCTGAACTCAATATTATGAATAATCGCATACTTTTAAGTAAATGAAGGAGAATTTAAGACTAATGTAAGTAGATTAAATAGAACTAAATAGTGTATATAGTCCTATTTAGTTTATATTGTACTCAATTATTTTTTCACCTCTTACTAGAAAATATTTTATATTGTTCTTGTAAAAATTGTAAAAGT
Source organism: Sulfurisphaera sp. (assembly GCF_059755235.1). Lineage (NCBI taxonomy): Archaea > Thermoproteati > Thermoproteota > Thermoprotei > Sulfolobales > Sulfolobaceae > Sulfurisphaera > Sulfurisphaera sp. Next base: position 2,396 of record NZ_DBPRYF010000031.1, on the reverse strand, counting down.
ACCTTAGGTTCTCTTCTTTATCATCGTAGACTTCAATTTCCCCTTCAAAAAGCTCAATAATCTTAGCTTTCCATTCCTCATCTCTCATCTTCATCTCTTCATCATTTCTGCAGATAATTCCACTAACAATAATACCGTGAGAGAGGAGAGAAAAATCAACATATGGTCTAACAGAACAGTGCCTAGCTGTCAGTACAAAAACAATATTTCCCTCACTTACCATGTCTTTAACGTAGTTTATCATCGCGTAGTTTGGTTTAGCTAAATGACTATACTTTGTATAAGCCAACGAGTAAATAGCACTTTTCCCTTCTTTCTTAATCTTTCTTACTTCTTCTCCGTCAACATCTAATCCCCACAGTTCCTTTGCTGAGGCTTTTACACATTCGTTTGTGTCAAAAAGCGTGTTGTCATAATCGACTAGAAGTATTTTCATGATAAAAAAATTGAGTTAAAAAATATAAAATCAATGCGCTTGTATTGATTCTTCAAGGCTTTTTAAATTCTCCTTATATACATTATAGAAGTCTTTCATTGAAGCCATCAAGTTCCATCTATCTTTTTCATCTAACAAACTTTCTAGTGTAGGTCCAATAGAGCTACCTATAACTGTCGGTACACTCACATGAATTATTTCATCTTCGAATTGTCTTGGTATAGTTATTGACATAACCTTATTCTCATTTAGTGCATAAGCCCTTATTATTTCTGAAATTATTTTACCAGGTCCCCATGTAGTACCTCCCATAACTCTTATTATTTCTCCGGGGATCTTCTTCACGTAATCCTCTACTTCCGCCTTTGTCACTCCGAGGCTCTCTGAAAACGGTTTTCCATTCACTGTTACTGTACTCCATAACACTACAGCATCTTCTCCATGTTCTCCTCCAACGAAGCCATTCACTTTGTACACTGGTATCTTTAACTTTTTGGAAATGTAGGCCATTAATCTCATTGTCTCTACTTGGTCTCCAGTGCTTATTACATACTCTTTGGAGTACTTTGCAAACACAGAGGCCATCATATCTACCGGGTTACTTACCATTATGTACAAAGCCCCAGGGTTTTTCTTTGGTAATTTGTTAGCAAAATCAATCATAATTTTTGCATTGTCTACAAAGAGATCTCTTCTGCTCATCCCAGCTTTTCTTGGTTTACCAGCAGTTATCACTACAATATCTGCTCCTGCAATGTCATCGAGGTTGTTAGTTGACAAAATCTCGACAGCAAGTCTCTTAGACGCTAACGCATGTCTAACCTCATGTTCAAATTTCTCTGGTAATTCTGGAATAATATCATAAAACATGACTTCATCAGCGTACCCATCTATAATTGTGTTAAATGCTATTGTCTGACCAATCTTTCCAACTGCTATAAATGCTATTTTTGTCATATTCATCATGATTAAAATTCTCTCTTATGTTATTTAAATTTATCTCAAAAAGTTTATATTGCTAGTTTCAATCATTACTTATATGGAGCTCATTAATAAAATATCCGAGTACGTGGTATCTTCTGATGATTTTTCTGATAAGCTCTTACATGAAGCTAAAAGAAGAGTGCTGGATAGCATTGCGGTTGGACTATCTTCTCTAGATTCACCTCCAGCAAAAATAGTAAGGGAAATGAGTAATTTATTCCCCGGTAATTCACTTATGTTAGGTGGAGGAGATGCAACACCAGATTTTGCATCCTTTTATAATACCTTACTGATCCGTTACTTAGATTTTAATGATATATATTTAAGTAAGGAGCCCCTCCATCCAAGTGATTTAATTGGTGGATTGCTTGCAGTTGGTAGTATGTTTGATGTCTCTGGAGAAGATTTGCTAAAGAGTATTGTTGTTGGTTATGAAATAGGGGTTAGGCTGTGTGATAGTACGAGTTTAAGGAAGAAAGGATATGATCACGTAAACTTTCTCCAGCTAGGCTCTGCCTCAGCTCTGTCTAAACTCTTAAACTTGGATTATGAAAAAACAAAGAATGCTTTATCACTCACTTTAGTTCCTCACATAGCGTTAAGGGAATCAAGATCTGGTAAACTGTCTATGTGGAAAGCAGGTGCAACAGCAGAAGCAGTTAGGAATTCAGTTTTTGCTACATTATTAGCCAAGAACGGTTTTACCGGACCAGATAAACCGTTTTCTGGCGTATTTGGATTTATAAATGTAATAGCAAAAGACATGGATCTAACTCCTTTTGAAAACGTAAAAAGTGAATCAATACTAAGAACTTTTATTAAGAAATACCCAGTGGAATATCATGCAGAAGCTACTGTAGAAGCTGGAATTAATTTACAGTATGAGGGTGAAATAAAGAAAGTAGTGGTTGAAACTTATGAGGCAGGAAAGACTATTTTAGCTGATACTGACGATAAGTGGAATCCTACAAACAAG